>JAYEFP010000073.1:0-2778 GCA_034715975.1 Candidatus Bipolaricaulota bacterium
TTGTCTCATACAAGATGAGCCTGAAGCGAGGTGGTGTTTCTCGTGCAAGGTGAGTATGAGATGACACTGGCATCGCGAGCGCGTGGGTCACATCATAGGAGGCATGATTCTGATGATGACAGACAGACGCGTAAGGGATATCGGCGAACTGAAGGCATTTCTCGCTGTCACTGGCCGGGTTAGTATCCCCGGGTGAGGGTCACCTGGTGTCCCCGGGGCATGGTCGGCTGGAATCCCCGCCCAAGATCAGTTAAATATCCTCCATGTTGAGCAAACATGGAGGTATGCATGGAGCGGGTACACATGAATGACATACAAGAGATCATCTACAGGTTACGTAAAGGGCAATCGGTGGAAGCGATTCACCACGACACGGGTCATGCCAAGAAGACGATCCGTAAGTACCGTAAGTTGGCGGAGAAACACGGCTTTCTGGAGGAGAACAGACTGCTTCCTCCTGTGAGCAAGCTGGCAGAGGTCCTCGGCCCAGTTACTCATCTTGCGCAGTGCGTGAGCACGGTAGAGCCATACAAGGAGGTGGTACAGAAGTACCTTGACCGCGGAGTGGCAAAGACGGTCATCTGGCGAAAGTTGCGTGAAGATCATGGGTACACCGGCAGCTACTCATCGGTGAAGAGGTACGCTCAGCGTCTGCAACCAACAGATCCAGAAGCGTTCTGTCGGGTGGAAACCTCCCCCGGCCAGGAAGTACAGGTTGACTTCGGTTACGTCGGGATGTGTCGTGATGGGAACGGTAAGTTGCGCAAGGTATGGGTATTTGTGATGACCCTGTCCTGGTCGCGCCATCTGTACGTGGAGTTTGTGTTCGACCAGAAGATGGCGACCTGGCTTACGTGTCATGAGAATGCATTCCGTTGGTTTGGTGGGGTGCCACAGCGAGTGGTGATTGACAACCTCAAAGCGGCGGTGCTGAAGCGGGAGCTACAAGACCCAGTGCTGAGCGTTCCTTACCGCAAGCTGGCACGTCATTACGGGTTCATAGTGAGTGCCAACCGACCACGTACCCCTCGTCACAAGGGGAAGGTGGAGAGCGGAGTTAAGTACGTGAAGGGAAACTTCATCGCCGGGGAAGAACTGAAGTCCCTTGATCTTGCTCGCCTCAACGAGAAGGGGAGGAGATGGGCACTGGAGGTAGCCGGGGTGAGGGATCATGGCACAACCCACGAGAAACCCCTCACCCGCTACCGCAATGTAGAGCGTGCTACCCTCAACCCATTACCAACACAGCCGTTCGAGCTGATCAAGGTCTACCGGGTAACGCTCCATCACGACTGCCACGTAGTAGTGGACAGCAGATATTACTCCGCCCCCTACACCCTCATCGGGAAGAAACTCGATGTCTACGTGGGACAACGTGTAGTAGAGATATACCATGAAACGCAGCTTGTTACCACTCACCTAGTGCTAGAAAAGAAGGGTGAGCGAGCAACGCGTCTTTCCCACTACCCTGAGCACAAGCGGGAGTGGCTGGAAAAGACACCCCAGAGGTGTCGTGAGCTGGCCGATGCGGTAGGTCCGTGGTGTGGGAAAGCAGTAGAGCAACTGTTAACAGATCGAGTACAGGATCGCCTCCCGAGTGTGCACTCACTGTTACGTCTCAAGGAGAAGGTGGGAAGCGAGAGGCTGGAGGCGGCATGTCAGCGAGCGGTGCACTACGGTGATGCACGTTACATTCGTGTGAAGACCATCCTCAGTGGCGGGTTGGAGAACGAACCACTGGATGAGCAGTCAACGGCAACAGAACGACAGGAGGACTACCGTTACGCCAGGCCAACAGCGAGCTACTTCCCCCAGGAGGTGAGATGATGCAGACGCATCCATTGCTTCCCAAGCTGAAACAACTCCGCCTCGGGGGGATGGTATACACGCTTGCGCAACGTTCCCAGGAGGCGATCGAGCGTTCCCTCCCTCCGGTGGAGTTTCTAGCCTTACTTGTAGATGATGAGATTGAGCGGCGGGAACAGAGTAAGTTTGCAAGGAGGATCGTTGAGGCAGGGATTGATGAGAGTAAGACCATCGCTCGTTTTGACTTCTCTGCCGCACCACGAGTTAAGAGGACGCTGATCAATGAGCTTAGTTCCTGTCGCTTTGTGGAAAAGGGAGAGAACGTGCTCCTTGTTGGTCCCACTGGTACAGGGAAGTCCCATCTGGCGCAGGGGCTGGCGTATGAGGCGATCAAGACAGGGTATCGCGTCCTGTACCGACCACTGCATCATCTGATTGACAAACTCTATGCCGCTCGTGCTGATGGGACATTCCACAAGGTGTACACCAACATCCTGCGGGTAGATGTGCTCATCCTGGATGACTTTGGTCTTGTTCCTCTGTCCAGTCGTGGAGCGCAGGACCTGTACGAAATCATTCGTGATCGGTATGAACGAAAGTCGATTATCCTTACCAGTAACCGAGCACCAGAGGAGTGGGCAGAAGTGTTCGGCAACTCACTCCTCGCCTCAGCCGCGCTGGATCGGCTCACTCATCATTCTCAGTTCATCGAGATGAAGGGAGAAAGCTACCGTCAACGCCAGAGAAGACTCGTCAATGGAGGGTCAATCACTGGAGAAAAGGAGGTGCGTCAACACAACACGTCGGAGGAAAAGGGCGGGGACATGTAGCCGACCACCGACCGGGGAAACCTACCCGACCCTTGACAGTTATCGCGTTGACTGTGCTCATACTGGGTGTGGGGGCAACCGCTCAGGATGACGAGGTCAGCTTTTGTGGGACGTTCAGCGGGAGCGCAAACTTCCTGCCGAG
>JAYEFP010000074.1:0-9994 GCA_034715975.1 Candidatus Bipolaricaulota bacterium
ATCCCGGGCTGCATCAGCGCTCCGATGAATCTGATTGCGAGGAACGCAAGCGCGACGACGATGTACAACGCGCGAATGTAGATCACGTAAGACATTAAAAGGAAGAAGATCGTGCGCACTCCCATCGTCACCGCAATCAGCGGCTTACGCCCTATCCGATCAGCAACTTCACCACCGATAATCCGTCTTGCGGAACTGATCGCGGCGGAGAAAAGCATGATTGTTCCCACGACCTTCATCGACAGCCCCAGCTCGCGGTAGAGATACAAGCTGGCAAATGGCATCGCCGCGCCAAAGCCGATGGAGACCATCATGCGTATGGCAAACAGCATCTACAGACGGTGATCGTAGCGATCGCGCAGCGTGATGATGCGTTCGTGCAAAGTGCGTGGGTGGATTAACCCATTCACCCACCCACCAAACGCGCGAGGAGCACGATGATGGGCGCAGCGGCAAGCGCCGGCAGGAGGTTCCCAGCTCGTAGGTCGCGCAGCTCAAGGAGCTTCAACGACAAGACGATCAGGATCACTCCGCCTACCGCATCCAGCTCAGCTAGAATCGGGGACTGTGATAGTGCGCTTGCGCTCGCCGAAGCGGTGAACAGACGGGCGATGAGGCTGATTCCCCCTTGGTAGATGAGGACAACGAACACCGAGAGGATCACGCCCGGCCCAAGTCCGGCGACAAGAAAGATCGACGATACCCCATCCATCACTGCCTTCAGGCCCAAGAGCTGCCAATCACCATACAGCCCGTCCCGCAGCGCGCCAAGGATCGCCATTGGGCCGACACAGAACAGGAGACTGGCGCTGACAAAGCCCTGCGGCAGCGAGCCCCGAGAGGCCAGGCGTGGGAAGCGCTCTTGCAGCCGCTCGCCTAACGCTGAAAGACGATCCTCGATCCTCGCTGTGGTTCCGATTGCACCACCCACGAGAAGCGAGATTAGCACGATCAGTATGTTCTGCGTCTCCAACGACAGCTTTATCCCCACGACAAGCGTCACCAGCCCGATCGCCGAGGTGGCGAGTTTGCTCATCTGCTTGGAGATGCGCGCCCCGCCCGCCATGCCGATCAGACTGCCGAGAATAATCGTTCCTATGTTGATCCACGTTCCGATCATGCAGGAGATCCTATCCCACCTATGATCGCTGGACAACCGAAACGGGGAAGTTCATGTCGTAGGTTGCTGATGCAGGCGGATCGAGCCGAGTACGGGCCGAATGGCGATTACGCAACAATCAGGCAACGAGCAACTCCAGCCGATCGTTTGCATGGTATGGTCGGGTAGGCTGCCTTCCGCATATCGGCGCGGACTACAGCGGTCTTTCCTTCCCGATCCTCAGATTTTTAATCCTCCGAAGGTGCATCCGCGAACAGGCTGCGTTTGTAGCAGAGGGCGTTTCCTTTCTTTCCCACGACAGTGATGACGCCCATTTTCCGCAGGCAGTACGCCATCTGCTGTGCGAGCCGACGCGTACAGGAAACGGCGTCGGCGAGATCGGCGGTGGTGAATGGTTCGGCAAGCGACGGCGGGACAACCGCGAGGAAGTCGGGCGGGTGATGGAAACAGACCCGATCGACCACCTCGACTAATCTCCGCTCGTCGGTCACCCATCCGTGGCGGCGCCAGCCGTGGGTCTCACTCTTACGCCGCACTTCTTCCTCTTGGATCAACAAGACTTCCACTTGAAGGTTAGAGTCGCCGAGGAGGCTTGGGAGAGCGACCAACTCGGAGAACACGTCGTACATCCGCCCGTGTTTGGGCGAGCGGCGGCGCGCTTGCTCTGTTCCTTCGTTATCGAGCTTAATGATGGAGCGCGTGGCGGCGATGGGAATGACGAGGCGGATCGGATGGCGCTTGACGAGTGCACTTAGCTTGCGACGAAGCGCGGAGACGGAGCCGGTCTGGATCTCGATCAGAAGGTGGTCGCGCACGATGTCGATCACAAAGCCGTCGAGCGGCACCTCAAACCGGTCGCCCGCCTCAGCGTACCACACCTTGAGCGCGGCGTGGAGCGGTTTCTCATTAAGCGTACCGATGTGTGGTTTGACCCGTTTGCGCTCGTCTTCGACGCTCTCGGCGATCGTCATCGGATGATCAACCAGGTGCCGACGAACAAGACAATCATTCCTATCACGCGGGAGAGGTCAAGGGGATGGTGCGTGGCTCCGAGGAGGCCAAAATGGTCGATGATCGTACCAAGAACTAGCTGTGCGACAATGGAGAGGGTGAGCGTCGTCGCCAGACCGAGGCGTGGAACGGCGTAACTGATCGAGGCGACAATCGCTACCCCGAGCAATCCGGCGCACAAAGCATACCACGGCACGGTGCGCCAGGAGGGAATGTTCCCTCCGCCTATCAGCAATAACAGCGCGCTTGCGAGGAGGAGGCCGCCGAGGTGAACGATGAACACGCTCTCCAGTATTCCCAGCTTATCACCGATTACGCCGGAGAAGAGCGACTGAAGGCTAATTGCCACCCCGCCGCCCACGGCGATCATTATTACCAGGATCATTGACTGCATTCTTGACTCTCCTTTTGCCTGTTTGAGGGCTTGACAGATGGAGGGGACAAGCAAGGCTTGAGCCCCCTCATCAGAAACCGAACGGATGATAAACTAAAGCTATGCACAACCGCTACACGCGTCAAGTGATTCCACAACACAACAAGACCGCCGCGCGGAGCGGCGGTCCACAGTTCCTGCACTGTCGTGCTCGATCAAAGGGCTTGAAACCCGAGACTTGAAATCCCTATGGGAGCCCGTCCATAGAGATGACGCCGTTGCTCGTCTTGAGAGTGAGGGTGGACTTAATCGGCGGATTGAGCAATGCCGACCACGAGTTCCCTTTTGTGTCGCCGACGAGCCCGAGCGAGCTTGTGATTGAACCATTGCTTGTATCAGCGTTGATGAGGATTGCCAAATCGCGTGGAATCGTCACCTGGATTGCCTCGTTACTTGTCCGCATCCGGTGCGTGTCCGGGAGGATTCGGCCGCTGAAGAAGATAGCGCCGTTGCTCGTCTCCGCGTCGACCGTCGCTTCTTCGATTGTGTCGCCGCGCGAGTGAAGGGTGGCGGTGACGCTCATCTGCTCGACTCCTTCCATGCCGCGTATGGGAATCGTCCCATTCGACGAGATCGCCTCCACGACGGCCGGCGCCGCGGAGACCGGGAACGATGCGTTCCTCGTCGCCTCTGCCCAGATCTCCAGCTCTTTCAGCGTGCATGCCGTCAGTGCAACCAGCGCAGCAAGCGCCAGCGCGACAGACAACACGACCAACCCATGATTGCGCTTGTTCATGCTTCGTCCACGAATCCACTTAGAGGCCGTCAGAAGCCCCCTTCGATTACTTGCCAGGCGAGCACGCCGACAAACAGGGCGCCCACGCTCCGCGACGTCCAACTGATCGTCCCCGTCCACAAGCGATATCCCCAGTAGCCGAGCAACACCAATACCAGTATCCTTATCACGATCAAGAATGCCTGTGTCATCCTTCCACCTCCTGCCAGATCCTGCCTGCGATCACGAGCATCACCAGCGCCAAGAGAAGCATCCCCCACAGCGGCTCCTGTGGAACGACAAGGGCTGTCACATCCGACGTGTCGACCTCCGTCCCCCACGACGTGCTCGGAATCAGAGTTTGCAAGCCTTCGAACAGTCGCCACCCGGGAAGGGTGTAGCTGATGTGGATCAGCCAATCACCGTACCAGCGTATCACGAGCGGCGAGCCGAGGATCATCACCGTCCCCGGGATCCATCCCGAACCGGATATCCGGTAGGCGCTGACAAAGATCATCAGAAGTAGCGTCCAAGCGAGGAGCGGGATGAGAACGACACCGATCCCGTAGAACGGACATACCAACACGATTTGGGCCACGGTCCCGGCGTCAAGCGACAGCCCGCTCTGCCCGATGATCCACCATGCTAGGCCACCGATCCCGATGAAGTAGAGCACGCCTACAGCCAGTGTGAACACATACCGCGCTGCGACATGCACATATCCAGCCGGTGGTGTGAGAAGCAGAATCTGATACTGTCCCTGGCGTGTCTCCGAGCGAATGCGCCCGATCATGAAGCATAGGACCAGCCCGCCAAGCGCGGCGGCGATGCCAAGGAGTCCGGCTCGGATCCCGAGCTGTTCGCCGATGTCGCGCACGTTCACCTGGTTCAACCCCCACGCCCAGAAGGCGAGTGACCCGATGAGCGCGGCACCCCACACCCAACTGCGTCGATACTCTAGCCATAACAGTGTCATGAACCCCTTCATGAGAGTACCTCCCGGAAGGTGGTGACAACGTTCTTCCCCTCTGCGCGCAGCGCCTCGGCGTTCGCATCGAGGGCGAGCCGCCCCTGGCGTAAGAACAGGACTCGGTCGAACAGGCTCTCTGCCTCCGCCACCTCATGCGTTGATAGTAGAATCGCCTCGTCGGTGTGCCACTCGCGGACGAGTGACGTGAGGATCTTTTCCCGCGATAACAGGTCGATGCCGGCGAGCGGCTCGTCGAGCAGGTACAGCTTGACGTCCCGTGCCAGCGCCATTGCCAGCCGCAGACGACCACGCTCGCCCTTGGACATCGCCTTTGTCTTGCGCCTCGGTACCTCGAGCACATCGAGCAGCTCGCGGTAGCGAATGGAGTCAAAGTCGTCGTACAGCCCGGCCATGAACCGTTCCGCATCCGTAGTCATCATCCATGTGTAGAGCGCGTCGTTCTCTCCCAAATAGCCGATGCGTGCCCTATTGGTACGCGGCGGCCCGTCGAAGACGCTTACCCGCCCGGATGTAGGAAAGAGGAGTCCCGCGAGCAGCTTCAGCATCGTCGATTTGCCACTTCCGTTCAGGCCCAGCACTCCTACAACCTCACCTTTGGGAAATGCAATCGTGAAGTTGCGCAGCCCTTCGTTCTTCCCGTACAGCTTGGTCACATCATCAAGTCTTGCCAGCATCCAACACCTCCTGCAGAACGGCGATCGCGTCTTTCGCACAGACATCGAGCCGCCCGAATTCATTGGCATACTGCATCGCTGCGGACTTGAGGAGATTGCGTTGCATCGTCTCCACTGGTGCATCCTCGCGGACGAACGTCCCCAGTCCTCGTTTTGTTTCAATCACTCCCTGTCCCTCCAGTTGCGAGTAGGCATGCACTACGGTGTTCGGATTGACGCTCAAGCGCTGTGCCAGCTCACGCGCCGACGGGAGCTTCTCCCCCGCCAGTAGCTCCCCACGCGCCAGGAATCGACGTACGTTCTCCGCGATCTGCATGAAGATCGGTCCAGCGTCCATATCAATGAGCCAATCATCTCGATTCGTCATAGTGTATTAGTATACTAATACACTAGTGCTTTGTCAATGAGAAGGCACAAACATGGAGTGTTGATTCTCGTTGAAGAGGACTACGAGGAGTTCGGGTTGTGGGTCCCTTAATACCGTTCTCTTGAAGCCGGACTGACAGTGGAGATAGTGGGGAAAGAGCCAGGCCATGTCTACGCTGGAAAGCACGGGATCACAGTGACTGCTACGCGCTCGTTCTCCGATGTTAGTCTGAACAACGTGCTTGCGGTCATCATCCCTGGAGGATTGGCTCCGGATAAGATGTGGCTGCACGAGGAGGCGCTTGCACTCATCCGCCAGGCGAACAAGGACAACATAGGTATTGCGGCGATCTGTCATGCCGGATCTGTCCTCTTCTCCGCGGGGATCGTATCCGAAAGACGCTTCACCGCCTACCGTTCGATACGTGACGATCTTCTCGCTGCCAATGCGAAATGGATAGATGAGCCGGTCGTCATTGACGGCAATCTGATTACATCACGCACACCACACGATCTTCCCCAGTTTCTCCCAGCGATCCTCGACGCGATTTCTGCTTAGGGCCCAACCGGAATAATTGGCGGGTTGGGAATCAAGATCGGGTCGATCGTGACCATATTGAGGATCTTAATAGTCTTTGTTGCCGATGCTGGCGCCCCTTGATCGTCTATGACTGTCAGGATGATCGTGTACGTTCCGGAAGTTGTATAAGTGTGAGAAGCCGTCACCCCGGTCGCCGTACCGCCGTCACCGAAGATCCAGTTGTAGGAAGCGATCGTACCATCGACATCGCTTGATCCATTGGCATCGACATCGACATAGATTGGAGGATGCGCAAAGATCATGTAGAGCAGCGGGTCTGTCGTGAAGCTGGCCGTGGGAATTGAGTTTCCCGGAGAGTTGACAGTGATTGTGTGCGTCTCCACGTCCTGCGCTGCACCATTGTCGGTGACAGTGAGGATCGCCGCGTACGAGCCGGCAGATGCGTAGGTATGCGTTACTGCAACACCTTGTTTGTGTGCACTTCCGTCACCGAAGTCCCAATCATAGGTGGCGATCGTCCCGTCCGGATCCTGCGATGTGGCGGCATTGAACATGACTGTCAGCGGCGGTATTCCGACCTCCGGCGTGGCAGTGAACGCCGCTGTCGGGGAGGTATTCGCCGGTGCGGTCACCGTGATTGTTTGTGATGCAGTGGACATCAACCCGCCGTTATCGATCACGGTGAGAATAACGTTGAATGTCCCTTCGTTTGCGTAGATATGGGAACCACTTACCCCCGACCCGTTCTGGCCGTCGCCGAAGTTCCAGGTATACGAGGCGATCGTACCATCGGGGTCGCTTGATGTTGAAGCATCGAATGACACCACAATGGGTGCCTGTCCGCTGGTTGGATCGGCTGTGAAGCTCGCTGTCGGTGCTACATTCTGCGTCAAACAAGCACTCAAGAGAGTGATTGCGCCAATGAGAAGAATGCCAAGTAAGGCGCGTCTTCTGTTCATTTTCATCACCTCATTCCCATCATAGCGCGGACAACACGTGATGACAATACCTTTCCTTCGGCCTATACTTGTACTCATAATGAGCGAAGACCTGTTAACCGATCTTAACGAGCAGCAGCGCGATGCCGTGACGCACGGTGAGGGGCCACTCCTGGTTCTTGCCGGTGTTGGAACGGGAAAGACGACGGTGATCACGCGGCGAATCGCGTGGCTGATCGCCGAGAAACGCGCCAAGCCCGCGGAGATCCTTGCCCTCACCTTCACTGAGCGAGCGGCGGCGGAGATGGAGGAGCGCGTCGATCTGCTTGTTCCCTACGGTTACATCGAGGCGAAGATCGGCACCTTCCACTCGTTCTGCGACTCCATCCTGCGTGAGAACGCGATCCTCCTTGGCCTTTCTCCAGATTATCAGATCCTCACTGAAGCCGAGCAGGTAATCTTCCTCAAGGATCACTTGTTCGAGCTGCCCCTCCAGCGGTTCCGCCCGCTGGGAAACCCGGTGAAGCACTTATCGGCGATCCTAAAACTCTTCTCCCGCGCCAAGGACGAGGACGTCACCGCGCAGGAGTACCTGGCATACGCCGAAAAGCTCACAGAGGAAGGCAGCGAGGGACTCGGTGAAGAAGAGAGAACGCTGCGCCAGGAAATGATTGCTGATCAGATGGAGCTGGCGCAGACGTACACGGCGTATCAGCGTCTGATGGCGGAGAACGCCTTTGTCGACTTCGGTGATCTGATCACGCTGACGTTGAAGCTATTGCGTGAGCATCCGCTTGTGCGCAAGCGTTACCAGGATCGGTTTCGCTACATCCTCGTCGACGAGTTTCAGGACACAAACTACGCGCAGTTTGAGCTTCTAAAGCTCCTCGCGGGGCACCGTAATCTGACCGTGTGCGGGGACGATGACCAATCGATCTACAAGTTCCGCGGTGCGGCGATCAGTAACATCCTCGGATTCCGCAGCGAGTACCCGGACGCAAGTCTTGTTGTCATCGTGGAAAACTACCGCTCCACGCAGCAGATCCTCGACTCAGCCTATCGCCTGATTCAGTTTAACAACCCCGATCGTCTGGAGGTACGCGAGGGCATCGACAAGCGCCTGCATGCGGTGGCTGGTGATGGGATGCCGGTGCAGCAGCAACACTTCCAGGAGATCAACGATGAGTGCGATTTCGTAGCCGAGACGATCGCCAGCGGTGTGAAGGCCGGCCGTATATATCGCGATTACGCGATCCTTGTGCGCAGCAACGCCCAGGCGGACGATTTCTTGCAGGCACTGAACCTCCTCCACATCCCGTGGCACTTCTCCGGAAGCCGTGGCCTGTATGATCGCGAGGAGATCAGAACGATCATTGCCTTCCTGCGCATCCTCGCTGACCCGCGCGATAACATGTCCTTCCACTATGTGGCGAGCTCGGCATTCTACAACGTCCCAGCTGAAGATTTAGCCTTTGCCACAAGCTACTCGCGCCGGAGGAACAAGAGTTTGTTTGAGGTCTTCCGTGTGGCGGCGAAGAGCGAAGAGTTTCTAGGCCTCTCTGAAGAGGGACGGGATACGATGGCGCGCTTGGCCGATGACCTGGCGGCCACTCTCTCCCTGGCGTCGCAGGAGAAGACGGGTGAGGTCCTTTATAACTACCTCACTGAGCGCACCGGAATGATTGCTGCGCTCTCTAACTCTGAGAATCCGCAGGACGCGCTCAAAGTGCAGAACATCGCTAAGTTCTTCTCCATCATCGAGCGCTTTTCGCGAGTCGCTAAGTACGACCGCGTTCCCTGGTTCATCGACTACCTCGATTCTCTGATCGAAGCCGGCGACAACCCGGCTGTGGGAGAGGCGGACTGGGACGAAGATGCCGTGAACGTCCTCACCATCCATCAGGCCAAGGGGCTAGAGTTTCCGATCGTCTTCCTCGTCGGTCTGGTGTCGGGGCGTTTCCCATCACGCCAACGTCGCGATGCGATCCCACTCCCCGACGGGCTGATCAAGGACATCCTCCCTGGCGCAGAGTCCGACTTCCACAAGCAAGAGGAGCGGCGGCTGTTCTACGTGGGGATGACGCGTGCCAAGGAGGGGTTGTACCTGACCAGCGCCAAGGACTACGGAGGAAAGCGACCGCGCAAACCGAGCCAGTTCGTGTCCGAGGTGCTCGACCTTCCGGCGGGGCAGCTTAACGTGGTAAAGGGCTCCCCGATCGCAGCACTCGCAAGGCACGGGAAAAAACCAGTGGAGACTGCGCCAAACGACGACCTTGTCCTTCTACCTCGAGGTGAAGAGATGCTCGTGCTGAGCAACCGCAAGATTGACGACTACCTCACCTGCCCGATGAAGTATCGCTACATCCACATCCTCAAGGTTCCCATCCGCCAGCACCACTCCGTCATCTACGGAAGCGCGATCCACCATGCGATCAAGCGGTACAACACGGCGCGGCATGTGGGTGAGGAGACCTCTCTCTCCGAGATTCAGGACGCGTTCCGGCAGGCGTGGCAGACGGAAGGATTCCTCACGCGTGAGCACGAGGAGCTGCGCTATCAGGAGGGATTGGAGGCGCTTTCCGAGTTTTACAGCCACGCGCAAGCAGAGGAAGCAACGCCGACCTACATCGAGCAGCATTTCTCGTTTATCGATAGTGGGGTGAAGATCGTTGGGGTGTTCGACCGTATTGATATTCCAAACATCAATCAACCTCAAGACGGGCTGATCATCGACTACAAGACATCGCAGGTGAAAACCCAAGAAGACGCGGATAAGAAAACGAAGAACAGCCGGCAACTGGCGATCTATGCCCTCGCCTACGAACACCTGTTCAAAGCGCTCCCCGCCGCGCTCGAACTGCGCTTTCTGACGCCGAAGCTGTTCATCGGGAGGATCACGCCGACCGAAAAGGCGCTCGACAAAGCACGCGCGGAGATCGAACAAGCGGCGGGTGGAATCCGCGCTGGCCGATTCCCTGCAGAACCGACCTACTTTGCCTGCAGTTACTGCCCGTACCGCACCATCTGCCCGGCAAAGAAGTAGGTGGGCCAGGTCTTGCAATCCAACACTTAAATAAAGGTTCCTCGCACTCCAGGCAAGGTACGGGACAGAGATCGCGTTTCCCGTCAATTTTTCCTGTCTTCTGCTTTTCTTGGCGTTCTTTCGCGTATTGCCGAGAAGCACAAGGACCTTACCGCCGAGGGC
>JAYEFP010000075.1:0-2771 GCA_034715975.1 Candidatus Bipolaricaulota bacterium
TAACATGGAGGAACTGCAGAAGATCATTGGAGCGCGCATTCGGTCACTGCGCAAGAAGCTGGGAATCACACAACGAGCCTTCGCGGAGCAGGTCGGCTTCTCCGCTCACCAGATTGTATCCGAGATCGAACGCGGTGGGAGAGATGTCAAGGCGTGGGAGTTGGTCAAGATTGCGGATGCTCTTCATACGGAGGTTCGGTATCTGATAGCAGGAGATGAGCCTGCTCCAGCGCGCGTGCTCTGGAGAGACTATCCAGAGGAAGGCGCCACCGCGATAGAGGCTCCATTCCTCAAGCACTGCAGGCAATACCATGGGCTTGAGTCCCTTCTTGGGATCACACCCAAACGTGACCTTCCGGTCGTTGAACTAAACCCAGAGACGGCCTCGTATGGTGATGCCATGCTAGCCGCAAGGGACGTTGCTAAGGCACTGGACCTTGGTGGACGGCCGGCTGCAGCGTTGACTGCAATACTTGAGGGAAACTACTCAGTGAAGATCTGGTATGAGGATCTTGCGCAAGTGGGATCTGCTGCATCAGCGGTAGGGGATTTTGGATATGGAATCCTGATGCATCGAGAGCAAGCACCTTGGCGACGCAATTTCAGCTTTGCGCATGAGCTATTTCACCTGGTAACACGGACAACCATCTCGAAGGAATCTGTGGGTGACAATCAAGCTCTAGTCGAAAAGGTGGAGCGTCTGGCCAATGAGTTCGCCGCAAACTTGCTCCTCCCGGCTGACGTGCTGGAGGTCGAGATCGATGCTCGCGTCAAGCATGGAAAGATCTCCTATGGGGACCTCGTTGAGCTTGCCCGGGACTTCGACGTGTCTACCGAGGCACTGCTTTGGCGGCTAGTCAACTGCCGGAGACTCACTGCCGATCAAGTAAGAACCGTCTTGAACGATCCGAGCTTTCGCTCGACAGACCGAAGCACAATGTCCGCTAACTGGCGACAGCCAGCTCCGTTTCCTGAGCGATACGTCAGGCTGGCCTTCCTCGCTTACCAACGGGAGAAGCTCTCCCGCGCTCGGCTCGCGCAACTGCTGGGGACTAGTCTGATCGATCTGTCCGCCACCTTGCTTGAGTACGGGTTTGAGTTTGAAGGTACCGATGCGTATCAGATCGAAACAAGTGTTGCTTGATGCCAGCGTGATCATCACGGCGCATGAGATTGATGTATGGAACGCCTTGCTCCGAGAAGTTGATGTGGCCGTGACATCGATAATCGCGCACGACGAATCTCTGTTTTTCAGCAAAGAGGCGGAACTTGTCCCTACGCCGATCAACATTACCGCGCTAATCCAGCAAGGAGGCATTCCCGAGCTCTCCGCCTCTGTGTCTGACATTGAGCGAGTTCGTGCCGTGTTCGACGAGGAACTCAATATGGCTCTCCACGACGGAGAGGTGGAGGCCATTGCCATCCTTTACGCAGATCAATCTGACAGCTTGCTGTTCTGTACGAGTGACAAGGTTGCGATTCGAGTGCTGGCAATGCTGGGTCTCTCAGACAGCGGCGTTTCATTCGAGGAAATCCTTAAGACTAGTGGTCTCTCGAAACCTCTACCCCACGAGTACTGTACAGAGTACTTCGACCGATATATCGCGGAGGGGCAAACCGCTCGAATTCAAGGGAAAGGAGTCCCGTACGACTAACAGTTGGATGGCGAGAACCCACCTGCCATTTGGGTAGCTCGTGGGCGACAGACTCTGTCTCAAGCTGCTGCTTGGGAAATCAAGTTAGAAGCAGGTATCAGGAAGAAAGGCAGTTATCAGTGGGCAGCTGTCAGTTTTCAGTTTCTAGCCTTTCACGCATCACCCATCACACGTTACTCATCACCATTTAGGGGTATGCGTCCCCGGGATTCCGTATCTAATCGCCTAGAGAAAGTCTAGGCTGTTTCCCACACAAGCTGACTATCGCCTGAAGAGCCCAAGAAAGGTTTTTTGATTTGCATGACGCGACGCCGCTCCTTTCTGTCTCCCGATTCATGTTCGCTAGGGTAACGTTAATCGCGACTCGCGATGTTCCTCCGAGCCGTCCAAGTTCCGCCAGCTCCATTTGGCATCAAAGAGCAGCGTACACTGGGTACCTGGCGCGAGCACGGGAATGGGAATCTTCTCGTCGTAGTCCCCTCTGACTAGGGGACTCTCGCGACCTGGCGGGGACTCAAGCTCAAAGTGTACATCCCGGGCTTCTCGCTCACCCCAATTGGTGATGACGAAACGGTACTTCGGGGAGAACCCCTCCAGCGAGACACGTACGTCCGCGGAAGACTCACCTGCTGTTTTGTCTGCTGCCGCGGCCTGCTTCCGAATGAGCTTTAATTGTAGATCTGTGAGCTCCACTTGCTTTGACTGCAGGCTAGACTGCTGCGTGTCCAGCTTCCTAGTTCGAGAGAATGACACGAGTGCGATGATCAGACCACCGAGTCCGATCACCAGCCCACCTAGCGCTGCCATGGCAGTCAGAATCTGGTATGTCGTCATTGCGTCAGCTCCACAGAGTTCTGCCTAACAATAATTGTCTCGCAAACCCGCAACATAGTATGTCGAAGAGCGGCGGGTGTCAATTCTATTCTTGTCATCTCTTACGATATCATGTGGTGGGTCCAGACGTTCGCTTTTGGTGTTCAGCCTCTTGCCGTGAGATCGATGGTGGCATAATCCCGTCCAAAAATCGTTGTCATGTCTCGTTTCTCATAGCCCGCGCTGAATTGTTCTCCCCTGTAGATGCCAAGGATGAAGAGCTGTTCCCAATCACTGCTGGAT
>JAYEFP010000076.1:0-9959 GCA_034715975.1 Candidatus Bipolaricaulota bacterium
TTAAATTGGTTCCTCGTCGTTTCGAGTGGGTAACTTGGAGTTGAGGTCAGATGGATACCGACAAGAATGCACCACGAAGAGCACGAAGGACACGAAGAATGGCATTAGGTTCAAGCTACAGCATCCGTAACCGGTGGAAGTATTCCACGGAGCGAGGCACCGTTGTCGACCTACATGCGGTTAGCAGGGGGTGTAGTAAACAGGGCCAGCTACTACACCCTCCCAGGCTTAAGAATGGCATCAAGCGCTTTGTTCTTTGACTCCTCGGGGGGTGTAGTAAACAGAACCAGCTACTGCACCCCCCAAGTGCTCTTCGTGCCTGCCTGTGCCGTTATGGCAGACAGGTCCTTCGTGGTGAATTTTCTTCGACCTCTTGCCTTGCTATGCAAGCCGTTTTCATCTACGGCGAGCCAACGTTCGGTTGCCTCCTCAAGATGATAAGGAACCATGTTCCGTGTGCATTATTGGTCTATCCGCGCTAGCAAGGATGGCATCAACCTTCTCCACGAGCCTAGGATAATGGGTCCCCTGCCAGTAGAGCTTGCCGCAGCCGGTGCAGATGAAATACTCGTCGAGCCACAGCGCGGTCTTAGGCGGTATGCGCTCATACACTTCTTCCTTTGATACGGGCACGATCTCACCGTTACACGTGGGACAACGGGAGAACATCTTCACTTGCCGCCGCAGATCGAATCGCTGAATGACCTCACGCGCTTGCTTAACAGGATCGCTCGATCGAACCCAGTAGCCGTGTGTCACCGCACCGTTCTTGAGCAGCATCCGATCGCGAGTAAGGATGATCCGCCCCTCCCTGGCGGCTATCTCCACGATCTCTTGATCCACATAGTTGTTTTCGTGCAAGGTGTCAAAGCCTAATAGGCGCAGGTAGTGGGCGAGCTTGCGCAGATGCACGTCGGCGATGAACGCGGTATGCCGTAGCGCGTCAGGACGCAGCTTAACCAGAGGGCTGATGTCCAGGCTCTCAAAGACGGGGTAGACGGCAATACGATCACCCGCCTGTAGATGATACGAGAAGGAAACGGAGACGCCGTTTGCCAGGACTACATCCACCTCAACATGTGGCACACCGAGCGCCTCGATCGCGTCTTTGATCCCCGGAGTACCGTTGAACTCGTACTCAAACGCGCGCTTTCTCCGCTCTTGCGGGAGAAAGTCGTTCAGCTCAGCGTAGAAACGGAACGTCGCCCTATTCATAAACCGATACTACGATCAAGAGACCAAGTCGAACAAGACACGCGTTGCTGTTTCGAAGTGATCACCCGGCAAGCAAGATGTCACGCACCCAAGATCGCCATACGTTGCACGGAAGCGGGTAAGTTTGTGTACTTTGATGACGTACGAGATTCATATCCAAAATGCAAGATAGTACCTTCTGCTATGGTGCTGAAAATACGAGCGATTCTTCACGGTGGAGCATTCGAGAGACGATGGCTAGTTCATTGGCAAGCCAAAGGAGGTTCCCGGTGTCTTCAGCCAAGGCGAAACTCTCGAAGAACTCCCGAAGAGTACGGCTGACGCTCATAGCATGATGCTTGAAACAGCCACTGCGGCGACTACGAGATACTCAGGCGATTTACTAACACAATCTTGTCAATTCGTTGCACCGGCTCCCGTATCGAGCGCGGCATAATCCCAACTCAAGCCCATGAGGGTCAAGAATCCTTGCAGCAACACCTCTCCGGGATACACTCATGCATCTAGTGATGGTAAGTTGCGGAGCCTGCTAATAGCCCACACAAAGAGCGACTCCAGCAATGATGTTCTCCAGTTCTTCTGATGACACCTCGCCAACCCTGCTCTTGAAACGGATTACGGAAACAGATTTGACTTGGAATGAATCCGCGCTTGAATCCTTGCTCAAGCCATTCAGTGAAGACGGCTCTAGCTTCGTATGCCAGGGAAGCGCGGCATATCCGGCATCCCATCCCGTGACGGGCACAACAATACGCAGGGGAAGCTTCCCCACTTCTGGAACATCGACCACCACTGCCGGTCGGTCTTTCGTTATCTCTGCCCCCAGAGTCGGATCGAAACTAACTATCCAGATCTCTCCTCTACGGGGTTGTGTCGTAGAGGTCATCTTCACCGAACGCTTCAAAATCCGTTAGCCTCTTGTTGCTTGCGTAAAGCACTTCGGCCTCCATTGCTGTGCACGCAAGAATCTTCAACCGCTCCTTGAGTGGCAGTTTCATCAGCTCAACGGCCGAATATGTCGGCTGTTCTTGCTTAGTAGAACCTGTTCTAGTATCGCAAGAGGTCATCTCAATCGCCTCCTGAACAAACCATTGACGGACACTGAAACCTTGCACCACAGGAAGAGTTGAAACGCAGCCAGAGGTTGCCAAGGAAATGGCCATCTGTCAGCCCTCCTGCTTGAGATCATCAGGCACTTCTGAGGCGATCACCACATTCTGAGATCGTGTTATGTATAGTGGCTCCCCGCTATCGCTGTAAGTATCAGAAGCACGGAAGATCGCCCCAAGCACATGCTTGATGCGTATTTTGGCCCCATCTGCCAACACATATTCGCACCATGGCTCATCAGCTTTTACGATCTCAACCGGGTCAGCTTCTACTTCCTGCGAACCGTATTTGATCTTCATCGCCTACCTCCAGAGTCAAGTATACACGCCTGTCAAAAATCGGCAAACCAGGTCATAGTCTTCGCTACATAACGAGAGGCTTCACATCAAGCCATCCCGTCCCATTCTTTCCAGTAGTTTGAGACATTCTGGAGATCTCAGGCATGGATTGGCTCTTGACGCAAGGCTGGAAAGACATCTTCGGGCCTCTGCCCCGTTGCCTGCATATAGAGGGCATCTGGACATAAATCGACTTCCTCACCCCAAGTCAATTCACCTGAAGTGCCAACTCGGACATCGCGGAACACACGGTAATCGCCCCACAGAGCGAACACTCCCTTTCCTACCAGGCGTGAAAGGTCAACCATTCCGCGCTTCCCATCGTCGAAAACGAGATCCAGTTTCTAGTCCTCCAATACCTTGACGGTTGTTACCTTGTGCATGTTCACCTCCGCTACGCCTCCACTTTAGCACGGTTTCCTGCATCTTGCAATCGCTCCCCTTTACACAAAGAAAAGCGCCCGCAATTCTTGCACGGGCGCTTGGTCATTCTTGTTGCTAGCGATCTCTACAGTGCTTGAAACGCCTCCAGGTCGACGTTCTCCGCCACGAGTTTCCGCAGGGTTTCCACCTTGTCCGTGTCATCCTTAGTGAGCAGTGGTTCCAGCTCCTGCACCTGGCGCGCGGTGGCGTAGGTGTCGCTCGGAACAAGCAGGATCGGTACCTTGTCCTGGCTCGCGCGGTTGATCACATTCGGTGGCGGAACGATGTTGTTCGTCAGCACGATGCACGACATGCCGCCAGCCTCCAGTGCGGCGAGGATCATGTCGCTGCGATCACCACTGGTGATGATCAGCTTGTCGCTCTTTCCGATAAGCGGATCGGCGAGAATGGCTGACGCGGACATCGCCCCGACAAAGGTGTGGCGGATCTTTCGCTCTAGTCCATCTTCGCCAGCAATTACCCGCGCGAACAACTTCTCCGCCAGGTAACTCGCCGCCAGGGTAGTCAGTTCCTTCTCGTAGGGGATCACTCCGAGGACGTTCACGCCCATCTGTTCGATCTCCGGCAGGTAGGTCGCCTTGAAGTCGTCCGGCTGCATCACCTTGTTGATGATCACACCGCCGACGTGCGCCTCGTCCGAGCCGACGAATCGCTTCAAGAATGCGATGTCATCAGCGATCTCGTTCTCCGTCCCACCAGCGATGATCAGCACGTTGTTCCCCGTCGCTTGCGACATGGTAAGTGGATCAAGATAGACGGAGGCGCCGTAGGCAAGGTCCTTGCCGCATTCGATGAATACCGAGGCCTTGTCCTTCTCCATATCGGCGATTGCTCGCTCCACCTCAGCGTGAATCGACTTGCGATCGTACATGTAGTGAAGCTTGGAGTGGTCAAAACCGATAGATATGGTCTCTGGCTCCTCGGTGAGCGAGAACAGGTTCACCATCAAGGCGGCATCGTAGTCCCACAACCGCTTTTTCCTGTACAGGAAACGATCCCCCAACGGTTTGAGATAACCGAACTTCTTGTCAACCGCCTTAGCCAACCCTACCAACACGCTCGTCTTTCCCGCGCTCTTCCGCGTTGAGGCGATGATTAGCGAACCCATCTCTACCTCACCTCCCGTGTAGTCTGAAAAAGAATTCTCACGTCGACTGCCTTCACTCCCTGCCCGTGTTCGTAGACGACGAGCGGGTTTATCTCAATGTCTGTAATATCGCGACATTTGTCGATCAGCGCACCCAGCTTCATCGCTACATCGACAATCCCATCGATCTCCTTACGTTTCTCCCCCCGCACTCCCAAGAGCAGCGGGTAGGAGCGGATGTCGGAAACCATGGCGTGCGCCTCACGCTTGCTGATTGGGGCGGCGCGGAAGGCGACGTCCTTCATCACCTCAACGTAGATTCCACCAAGGCCGAACATCACTATTGGGCCGAATGATGCGTCTTGCCGCGCACCGATAATAGTTTCTACGCCCGGCTTTACCATCTCTACTACCTCGACCCCCTGGATCAGCGCGTCCGCCTTGTATTCGCGGCAACTGCGCATGATTGCCTGATAGGCGTCGATGACCTCGTTCTTGTTCTCTAGGTTAAGGGCGACACCGCCAGCGTCGCTCTTGTGAATGATGTCCTTGGAGACTACCTTCATCACGACCGGGTAGCCGATCTTCTCGGCTGCTTGTACCGCTTCATCCAGGTTATTCGCCACGATCGAGCCGGGCATGGATAGGCCTAGTACTTCCGACATCTCTTGCGCCTCGTTGGCAAGGAGGAATCCGCGCTTCTCCACGCGGGCGCTGTCGAGGATCGTCTCAACCGCCTCTACATCTATTTGTATCTCCTTGCCTTTTTCTTTCGGGGTGTTCACGTTCTCCCAGGAGCGGTACAACGCTCCCAAACAGGATGCACTGTCATAGACATCGGAGAAGACTGGGATACCTTCTGCACGCAGCGTGCGCACAACCGTTTCCAATTTCTCGCCGCCGAACAGTGAGAAAATAACAGGCTTCTTATTCTTGTAGCGCTCGTACTCCACCCGCAACAGGTCAGCCAGGGCATCGGTATCGAATAGGGCTGTCTCGCAGTAGAGCGCGATTACCGCGTGCATATCGTTGTTATCGAGGATTGCTTCTAACGATCGTTCATAGTCCTCTGCTGTTGCTTGCCCGGTTAGATCGATCGGATTCTTCGACGAGCCAAAGCTGGGCATCACTGGCGCAAATGTCTCCTTTAGTACGGTTTGGTTATCGTACAGAGCAACTCCGTACTTCTCGCAGGCATCAGTCGTCAACACACCGATTCCGCCGCCGTTGGTCACAATGATCGACTCCTTCCCCTCAGGAAGAGGGGCATCGGAAAGGAAATGTGCCCAGTTGAAAGCCTCTTGCACACTCTCTGCACGGAGAACGCCACACTGGCGCATGATGCTGTCGAAAATCTCATCGGCCCCGGCAAGCGATCCAGTATGCGAAGCAGCGGCCATTGCACCGCGCTTCGATCGGCCAGATTTGACCACAATTACGTGTTTCTTGCGCGTCACTCGATTGAGTGTCTCTACGAGGCGATCTCCATCCTTCACGCCTTCAATGTAGAGAAAGATGACCTTTGTCGCCTCGTCGTGTTCCAGGTATTCGAGTACGTCCGACTCGTCGATGTCGCCTTTGTTGCCAATGGAGACAAGAGAGGAGAGTCCAAGCGACTCAGCCGCTGTCTTACCGATCATCGCGATTCCCAGTGCGCCGCTCTGGGTGATGATCGCTACGCGGCCAGGGAGGATCCCCCCTGGCCCGAAGGTCGCATCGAGCGATGCTGCTGCTGAGTAGATGCCGAAGATATTCGGCCCGAGGACGCGCATTCCATGCTCGCGCGCGTAGGCGACGATCTCTCGCTCCTCCTCCGTATTCCCTACCTCGGAGAACCCCGACGTGATGATCAGCAGGTGTTTGACGTGCTTAACGGCGCACTCCCGCACGGCATCGAAGACAAACTGCGCCGGGATGGTGATCACCGCGATATCCACATCGCCGTCAACTGCTGATAGATCCGAATAGATCTTAAGGCCGAGGACCTCGCCCCCCTTGGGGTTGATCGGGTAGATCTTCCCCTTGTAACCACGTTGTACAATGTTCTCCACGATGCGGTAGCCAATCTTGGCGGTGTTCTGCGACGCACCGATCACGGCAACCCCTCGTGGTTCGAACAAGTAGTCAATGTCCGTTCTTATACCCATTACCTCACCTACGATTCTAGTCTGCATCTCTTCTTCATCAAGTGAACAGCATCCTCAATTCGTACACACCCGCTTCGCGATGTTTGTCAATTGTAAATCCGCTCTTCTCGAACAAGTGCAACATCTGTTGATTCTCCACCAGTACCTCGGCAGAGAACCCGTGCAAGCCCTCTCGCTTGGCAAGATATGTCAGGTAATTGAGAAGTGTACTTCCTACGCCACGATTTTGATAGTCGTCACGCACGACAAGCCCCACCTCAGCGGTGTGTGTCTGCTCATCGACGCCGTACTGCCCGACGCCAATTACAGTCCGCTTGCCCTCTTCTCCGATCATCGCCAAAATGACCATCTCGCGCGTGTAGTCGATGACGACGAACTCCTGCAGCCGCTCATGCGGCATATCCTTGCGCACCGAGATGAATCGGCGGTAGATGGACTGGTCGGACAAGGAGTAGAAGAAATCTTTCAGTGGCGGCTCATCGCTTATCCGCACCGAGCGAAGCATGACTTCCAGGCCTTCCCGCGTCGTGCGATACGTCTCCAGCTCCTCCGGGTACTGCCCCCGCTCGCCGGGTATGTACGCTTGATCCTTGTAGATCAGGTTGAGGGCCTTCGCCTCCTTGAGAAGCCATGGCTTGAACTTGGGATGGGCGATGCTGATAAGCTCCATCGCTCGCTCCCGCGTATTCTTCCCGTGGAGGTAAGCGATTCCATGCTCTGTCACCACGTAATGCACATCTCCACGAACAAGTGACACACCCGATCCCTCGGACAGCATGGGCACAATGCGTGACACTTCTCCGTTCTGTGCCGTCGATTGCAAAACGAGAATCGACTTCCCTTGTGGGGCGAGCACCGCACCGCGCATGAAGTCGGCCTGGCCGCCAATCCCGCTGTAGAACGTCTTGCCTACCGACTCCGCCGTTGCCTGGCCCGTAAGGTCGATCTGTAACGCACTATTGATCGCCGTCATCTTTGGGTTCTTGGCGATAACCATCGGGTTATTCGTGTACTGCACAGGGCGGAACTCAATTGCCGGATTATCCGATATGTATTCATATGTCGATCGTTTCCCCATACAGAATGACGCAACCGTCTTGTGGCGATCGATCGCCTTCTTGTGATTGTCGATCACTCCCAACTCCATCAGATCGACGATGCCATCGCTCAGAAGCTCAGTGTGCACGCCCAGATGTTTCTTATCCGTCAGATTTGAGAGGATCGCGTTGGGGATCTTCCCGTAGCCAACCTGGATCGTCGCCCCATTTTCCACAAGATGAGAAACGTACACGCCAATTCGCTGCGCGACATCATCGGCAACATCTGTGTCGTACTCGAGCAACGGCTCATCGTGCGGGAGCATGAAGTGCACATCGTCAATATGCACAAAGGTATCGCCGTGGGTGCGTGGCATGTTGACGTTCGGCTGGCAAATAACAACCGCGGCGCTATCGACCGCGGCGCGGACGATATCCACACTGATCCCCAGACTCATGTACCCATGCCGGTCCGGAAGAGACGTCTGCACCAGTGCAACATCGATTGGAACAATGCGGCGGTAGAACAGATCCGGCACCTGTGATAAGAAAATCGCGGTATAGTCAGCCAGGCCCTCGTTCACCGCACTGCGCGTGGGCTCACTGATGAAGAAGGAATTGAGGCGAAAATTGCGCTTTACATCATCGCGCAGATAGGGAGAGACGCCGAGGGTCCACACATCGAGAACCTCCGCGTCGAAGAACGCCTTGGGATGCGCCTCCACATAGCGCACCATCTCGTTCACCAGATACTGCGGCTTGCCGCAACCCGTACCGATGAAGATCCTGTCTCCACGATGGATATGGGAGAACGCATCTTCTGAGGAAGCAAACTTCTCCGAGTACTTCTCCACCCAGCTACTCAGATCTGTACCATCGATACTAATTCTTACCACCCTGTCCGCGAAGTCGTGTAATTGTCCATCATCCCCACGATTCAGACAACCCTCCACACAGACCCAAAATCAAGAAACGCGTTTGCTGGAAGTTTCTTTCACGTTTTTCTGCCAATCAACGGTTTGAAGCAACCCATCGGGAAGCTTTACCTGAGGGAGAAATCCAAGGCCATCACGCGCGCGAGTGATGGCCAGCCTGCTCTCCATTAGCTCCCCCGGCCTTGCATCCGCGTGAACCGCCTCGATCCTTGCTGGAATGATCTTCACCATCTCATCGTACAACGCATTCACCGACGTGGCGCGGCCAGATGCAATGTTAAACGCACTCTCATCAGGGTTACCCGGAGCCTGCGCCTCATTAAAGAGCAGATCGAGCGCCAACAGGTTCGCTCGGGCAACGTCCATCACAAACACGTAGTCTCGCACCTGTTCACCGCTACCAAATATCGTTACGCCGTGTCCGGCGATGAGCGCGCTTGCGAAGATCGATACAACGCCTGCCTCACCAGATGGGTCCTGTCGTGGGCCATACACGTTTGCGTACCGGAGGACCACGGATCCTAGTCCGAACGTCTCTCGGTAGGCAAACAGGTAATTCTCCACCGCTGCCTTCGCCGCACCGTACGGGCTGATCGGCGCCTTAGCTGCTGTCTCCGCCGCCTGATGCGGCGTCTCCCCGTAGATTGCCCCGCCAGAGGAGGCGAAGATGAATCCCTTAGCATGATTACGCACTGCCTGCTGCATCAGATTAACCGATCCGATGACGTTCACTTCGGCATCGAAGATCGGATCGTCCACGGACCGGCGGATGTCGATCTGGGCAGCATGATGATTGACCACTTGCGGACGAAAACTCGCAAACACCTTGGCCACGCCTTGTGTATCCCGTATGTCGATTTGCTCCAGCCTTGCCGCGGGATTCACATTCTGAGCGCTGCCTGTCGAGAGATTGTCGATCACCAGCACCTCGTGTCCGGCATCAACACATGCGTCAACAACGTGCGAGCCGATAAAACCGGCACCACCGGTCACTATGATTCGCTTGCTTGTGCGAAACGGATGACCGGGAAGCGGTGAATTCGTTGAATTTGTTGTGTTCTTTGAGGTCGTGGTGTTCATTGAGTTAATCGCTCCCTTTAGAAAGTAATAAATTGCAACACTTATTTAGCCACTATACCATCTGCTTGTATATCTTAGCGTACCTTCCTGGAAAATGTAATCCCGATCAGGTCGTGCAAGCCTAGCCCTGCACTTCAACTGCCGATTCTCATGACTCGTCACTGCTCCTAGGCCATTCTGCATTCACACGTTACCGATCACTACATCCCTGTGCATTCGAGGATAACACATATAACAACGTATGCCTAGTATCGCAATGGCATCGAAACGCCAAGCGCAAATGAGCCTGTTGCGTAAACAGTTTCTATCGCTCGTCTTCATACTCGGCTCCTAGTTTCAAGCATTTTACCGCCTCGGGGGGTGTAGTATCTGGAGAAGGATGTACTACACCCTCCAGAGGACCTGTCTGCCTCACTGGCACAGGCAGGCGCAAAGGACACTGAGGAATTGAGAGATCGGAAGATTGAATGATCGGGAGATTGGGAGGTTCAATCACTCAATCACTCACTCGCTCAATCATTCAATCCTGCTGCCCCTCTCTGCGCGCTTGGGGGGTGTAGTAGCCG
>JAYEFP010000077.1:0-2769 GCA_034715975.1 Candidatus Bipolaricaulota bacterium
TCCCGAGTACATATACACGTTCTCCGTGATGCTCGTTATCACGCTTGTTGTTAGTGCGCTGACCGCAAAAATTCGCGAACAGATCGATCTGTCGCGGGAAAAGGAACGGCGCACCGTAGTCTGGGACTACTGGCGAATCTCAGAACTCCCTTAGCCGACACTGACATACATGACCGCATCGCGTCACGCTGCGATCCTTACAGTTTCTTGATATCCCAGTGGCGATTCTATACAGCAACTTGACGTGCCTCCTCCTTCCATCTACCATGAAGGAAACTCAGGTTTGTACTGGGTGCGAAGTGTAATCCTCTTTTGCGAGCACCGGTACAGAGGAGGGGAACAATGACGTCCAAGAGAATCTCCATCGTTGGGACCGGGTCTATCGGGGAAGCGCTTATTCGCGAAGCCTCGGCGCGTGGGCATAAGGTTACGGCTTTCGAGTCTGATCCTAAGAAGGCTGAGCACCTCGCTCGATTGAAGGGCATCCAAGTGATCCGCCTTCGGGAGACTTCACTGGAGGAGCTGCGCGACGGAGGCGTAGCACGCGCCTGCCTCGTCTTGGCAACCTCGGATGACGATGAGCAGAACATGCGGACCATCACCTACTCCCTAGAGCTTGGAGTCCCCCGGGTTGGTTCGCTTGCTGCGGATGAAGAGCATCGAGAGATCTTCCGACACCTAGGGGCAGAGAGTGTCATCGTCCCCGCGCGGATTGTGGCCGAACGCCTTTGTGGCCTGTTCTTGTCACCATCAGTTGTGTACGACGTTGTGCTGAATGACGGCTCGCGCATCGCACAGATCATTGTGAACGAAGGGTCTTCGCTCTGCGGGGCCTCCCCGTCAAGTATCGGCCTTGTCGAGGAAGATCATCGGATCATCGACGTAACGCGTAACGAACGGCACTACCCACCGTCCTCGATTGACGCATTGGCCCCAGGAGACCTCGTCACTGTGTTCCTTGCGAGTCAAGGGGCGACGAACACCGAGCTCTCCGCGATGCTCCAGTAGAAACATGCGCTCTGCTGACATCCGCATCATTGCGAGGGACTTGGGCTTGATCTGTGCCCTTGTGGGCCTAATGTCGGTGGCGACGTTGCTTGTCGCCATTGCATGGGGGGAGCGAGGGATGCTCTTCCCATTTGCAGTTGCAGGCGGGCTCTCCTTTACTCTTGCAGCGGTGCTATACCTCCCGTTTCGCGGCGGCGCCGAAGCTCATCTAAAGCACGGAATGGTTATTGCGGCGGTCGGCTGGCTCCTCGTTGCCCTCTTGGGGGCTGTTCCGTTCTTCGTTGCTGCCTGGTCTTCGGATCCAGGCGTAACAGATGTGTTTCTCGATTATGGGAATGCGCTGTTCGAGGCGATGTCGGGTTTCACGACGACGGGCCTTTCCGTTGTAGCGCATCCGGAGATGCTTCCGCATACGCTCCAATGGTGGCGCTCGTTTCTGCAGTGGATTGGAGGTATCGGCGTGATCGTTCTGGTTCTGGGGCTCATGCCAAGACCCATCAGGCCGGGGAGAGGTCTTTTCTTCGCGGAGCGCGACGCCAAGATTCAACCAACAATCTCGGCGACGATTCGCACAATGTGGTGGATCTACGTCCTGTATACGTTTGTGGGTATCGTGCTCTTTTGGGGTGTTGGTATGGGTGTGTGGGACGCGATCAACCACTCCATGACGGCGCTATCAACTGGAGGCTTCTCAACCATGTCAGCGAGCATGGGGTACTACACTAGCTGGGGCGTTCGGCTGGTTGTCCTTCTGCTCATGCTCCTTGGTGCGATGAGCTTCGCGACACACTACGATCTGCTGCAGGGGAAGAAGCCCAACTTCCGTGCCAACTTTTATCAAACAAGGTGGCTGCTGCTCTTCTGTGCTGGAATTGCCTCGGTGCTCGTCATACAGAACGTGCTTTCAAGGGAGTCACTGTCGCTAGCATCATCTGCTTTTCAGGCCGTTTCAGCGGTAACCACGACAGGCTTCCAGACCGAGTCACTGCGCTCGTGGTCCGAGGCATCCAAGCTGATCCTGATTCTTGCGATGTTTGTCGGCGGAGCTACTGGTTCCACTGCCGGCGGAATCAAGGTCATGCGAGCCGCTGTTCTCATCCGCGGTTTGGGTTGGTGGCTCAGCAGGACGATCAGCTCACCGAAGAAAGTACTAAGGTTTCGGCTGGGAAACGAGAAACTTGCTGCAGAGGAAGCGGATTCGCGTATCCAGGGAGCGGCTGTCATCTTCTTCGCCTGGCTAGTGTGTACGTTGGGTGGCACCCTGGTCCTGATGCACTTCGTTCCGGACGGCTACTCACTTGCCGACTCGCTATTTGAGGTCGTTTCTGCTCAAAGCACCGTTGGTCTCTCTGTCGGCATCACTCATGCTGAGATGTCTGGGGTTGCCAAGCTGGTTCTTATTCTCAACATGTGGATGGGAAGGCTCGAGGTGCTTCCGGTACTCGTGCTGTTCAGGGCTATCTTCCGAGGCCTCGATTAGCATTTCTCGCACTACAGTCGAGTTTGGTCAAGAAGATTCTTGAGGCCTGATGCCATATCCCTGGAAATGCGGAATGGAACCCGTTTTTCGGATACATATGGAGCCTGGGAGCCTGTACCTAGAACTTGCCTTCCTCCTCTTCGCCGGAGAGAATAAGGGTTCCTCGCTGTTTCGAGTGGGTAGCTGAAGAAACGGTAGTGAATAAGGCGCCTCTCGCAAAGATAGAGACACAAGACGAGGAACGGTGAATGCGAAGCTCGGAACGTTGGAAGCTGATAGCT
>JAYEFP010000078.1:0-2760 GCA_034715975.1 Candidatus Bipolaricaulota bacterium
CGTAGCGGTCAACGAAAACGTTACTCCCCCGACGATCGGGATCGTTTTCAGCGCTTCAGTGTTGACGTGTTTGGTTGATCAGATCACGCTGAAAGCCGAGGTTGCTGGCGGATGCGGAACGTACGACTATAGCTGGAAGAACTCACAGGGCGACGAGCTTGGCTGCACCGACCAGATCACCGTTTTTGCGCCGGATACGTACAAGCTAACTGTGACCGGAGGCAACGGTTGCTCGGCAGATACCAGCATAACGATTTCTCAGGATATCGTCCCGCCGATGGTCGACGCCGGCCCCGATCAAGTACTCACCTGCTGTGTGACATCCGTTACACTCGACGGATCGACAAACGCAGGGACTCCACCCTACACGTACGTGTGGACGGATGCCGATGGCAATGTGGTCGGTGGTACTGAAGACGTAGCTGTTGATCAACCAGGTACGTATACACTTACGGTAAGGGGCGCGAATGGATGCTCGGCAAGCGATTCCATGATTGTGTCACAAGACATCGTGCCTCCGGCTGTCGATGCCGGCCTGGATCAAGTCCTAACTTGCTGTGTGATATCTGTCACATTGGATGGATCGGCGAACGGTGGGACACCGCCGTACACGTATTCGTGGGTTGATGCTGCTGGAAATGTCGTTTGCACTTCGGAAGACGCCACTGTCGACCAACCAGGCACATATGCGCTTAGCGCAACCGGAGCTAATGGCTGCTCGGCAATCGACACCGTTACTGTGACGCAGGATGTTGCTGCGCCAGCGATCGACATAATCGATCCGCAAATGCTGAGCTGCGTTGTGACATCCGTCACACTCGATGGTGCGGCACATGGAGGAACTCCTCCTTACACGTATGTGTGGAGCGATTCAAATGGCAGCATCGTTGGAACGACAGAAGACATCGACGTCAGCGAGCCTGGCAAGTACACACTTACGGTGACCGGGGCGAACTGTTGCTCGGCGAGTGCTTGTGTAACGGTCGATGAAGACCTCGATCCGCCGCTTGTTGATGCGGGACCGGATCGCGAACTGACGTGTTTAGTTGACGCAGTTACACTCTCCGTTTATGTATCCGGCGGCAAGCAGCCGTACCTATTCCTGTGGCGCGATGAGCAGGGGGCGATGCTTTCAACGGAGGAAGCGATCGTCGTTAACGCGCCGGGGACGTACCGAGTGACCGTGGTCGGGGCTAACGGCTGCTGCGCGAGCGACGAGGTTATGGTGAGTAAAAATACGACTCCGCCGAACGTTGATGCCGGCCCAGACAAGACGATTACGTGTGCCAATCCCGATGTTCTCCTCGATGCCACTATCTTTGGTGGTCAGGAACCGTACACCATCAAGTGGCTGAACGATTGCGGGGACACGGTGGCCACCACCGAAGACATCACCGTAACTCTACCCGGTGTCTACACGATAGTCGTTACCGGTGCAAATGGGTGTGTAGCCAGCGACACGGTAAGGGTTGCCGACGGGATCGTCCCACCACAGGTCGATGCAGGTGCGGACAAGTTGCTGACGTGTGAGAACGAAGAGGTCCTGCTCGATGCTACAGTCTTGGGTGGAGCGTGCCCATACACCTACAGATGGACGAACTCCTGCGGAGCCGTAGTCGGGGATACAGAGGACTTGACGGTATCCTTGCCGAGCGTCTACACACTCACTGTCACCAGCGCCGATGGCTGCATCGGATCGGACAGCGTGGAGGTCAAGAAAGAGGAGTAGGAACTGCTGCCTGTGGAGAGCTAAATAAAAAACGGCACGCTTGGTCACGGTGGACCATGAGCGTGCCGTCTTGTGTCGTTACATCACGTTGGTGCCGCGCTTCTTGTGGGCCCAGCCTTTTTCAAAGCATCGATTGCTCCTATTTGTCTGGAACGATCTCGAACGCCGCAAACACGTTTCGCTGGTACTTGGGGTTGAAGTTGTTGTCTGAAGCAATGATCAGCGTGTAGTTCCCGTTCGGGAGTTGCGGCCCTAGGCTTATCGCCTCCATGTTGTCCGGATCGAAATCGACCTGCGTGAGGTCTTTGTTATCGGAGATGATCAATAGCGGCGTCTTCTCTAACACCGAGATCGTCTGCGGATTGGCCGGATCGGCCAACGCAGGTATTCCCATCACGTTTGAACTGTCGTCGAACTTGACGCCGAACAGCCCGATCTGGTTTCCCGCGCCGCTTACGTACGATCGCTCCATGACGATCAGATCAAACTGCGCGGTGATGTGCCCAACGTAGACCATCCCTGGCACGCCGTTGTCGCCTGATTTGCCTTCCGGCGGGGCGGCGAACATTGGCTCGGTGATGTACACGTATTCGGCCTTCTCTACGGGAGTACCGCTGCTTAGGTCGTATTTGATCAACCGCACTGGCGTACCTGCCATCGGAGTAGCGACATCTCCGTCCTGCACCAGCGCTTCCTCGTTCATCACGTACAGCGTGGCGTAGTCCGGCGTAAGCGTACTTGCCTCAAGTGAGAGGTTCGTTCTGGTTCCCCTCACCTGTGTGTTGCCATCAGAAGAGGGGACAAACTCTTCGGGGACTGGAATCTCGCTTAGGAACGTGCCGTCGTGTGAAAACTGCCGTATCCACGGGTTGTTATCCTGGTCCCTCTCCGAACAGACGATGAAACCGGTCGGTGCCCAGAGAACGTCCTCAGGATCAATGCTACCTGCCGCATACGGATTCCCATATGGCGTCTTGAGTTGCACTACGCTAACGACGTCTACGCTGTGAAGTCCGCTCGTATCGAGATCG
>JAYEFP010000079.1:0-2756 GCA_034715975.1 Candidatus Bipolaricaulota bacterium
TTCGGGAAAGATCAGCGCAGATAAGATAACAATCACTCGCCGGTCGATTCATCTGCTAGACGGGCTCAAGCAAGAAGGATTCCGCGTCGAGGGCGACAACCTAGCAGCGGTGCGCTCAACGCGAGTCGTCCTGGTTGCAGTCCGTCCGCGCCAGTTGAATGCTGTTCTGCGCGAGATCGCTCCAGCTCTTGTAGAAGGAGAGCACTTGGTGATCTCGACGGTCTCCAACGCGTCCATCGCCGAGATCAAGCGGCAGTTGGGAAAGGAGATTGTTGTTGTGCGGGCGATGCCGAATATCGCCGTCTCCGTGGGGGAGTCGATGACCTGCCTGTGCAGCGGTGAATCCGTTAGTTCAGAAGCTAAGGAAGAAGCGCGTGAGATCTTCGCCACGTTAGGACAGACTATGTTTATTACCGAGGAACAGATGACACCGGCCACAGCGTTGTGCGCCTGTGGGATAGCCTTCTTCTTGCGCGCGATCCGCGCTGCGGCGCAAGGGGGAGTCGAGGTGGGATTCCACGCCGAGGAGGCAATCCGACTTGCCGCTCAGACGGCGCGGGGCGCCGCAACATTGCTCCTCGAAGGCAATACGCATCCTGAGGTGCAGCTTGACAAGGTGACAACCCCAATGGGAGTGACGATCGCCGGCCTAAATGAGATGGAGCACCATGGATTCAGTTCCGCGATGATCCGAGGGATAGTTACCTCAGCCGAGAAGGCGACGAAACTGTACCAGAAGCAAGAAGAAGACAATGGGAAGCCTCAGTAAGCGCCGCATCGGAAAGACCGACCTTGTAGTACGCCTCGGGGATATCACCCTGCAGGATACGGATGCGATTGTGAACGCCGCCAATTCCGGGCTGCGCGGAGGAGGAGGCGTGGATGGGGCAATCCATCGTGCAGCCGGGACAGATGCGATCGATCGCCAGTGTCGAGCCTACATCACGGAATACGGCCCGCTTCCTCCAGGTAAGGCAATGTGGACTACCGGTGGAAACCTGTTGGCAAGGTACGTCATCCACGCTGTCGGCCCAATCTACCGCAGCGACAAGGAATCGGAGCCGATCCTGAGAAGCGCGTACCAGGAATCACTCAAACTAGCCGATGAATTGTCGCTCATTAGTATCTCCCTGCCGGCGATCAGCGCCGGGGCATACGGCTATCCGCTCAACATGGCAGCACAAGTGGCAATGACGGCGATTGCCGATTACCTACGGACACAAGACACATCGCTCAAACTTGTGCAGATAGTCTGCTTTGCTAGCTCCTCCTACGCTGCTTTCAGTCGCACCTCTTCCGACTGTATGAAACAGTAATGCGTAAATAGTTACGAGAGGTGAGACGGTGTAAGCGACGTCGGTACTGATGACTTGTTGCCGAAAGCTGACAGCTAGCACCAGCTTAGCGACTTGAGCCAGTGATAGCGAGCGGGCGTGAGGGAAAGCATATGACTCAGGCAAAGACGCAGAGGGCGCCAAGGGATTCGCTCGAAGAGGCTTTTCGGGGACTGGCTCGTTTTCTCACGTCAGATCGGCGAGAAAAGATGCCTGTCCCCTTTTCTCTGATCGTTGCCGAGAATGGAGGCACATAATGATCCGAATTGGAATACTGACAATAAGCGACCGCTCCTCGCGCGGAGAGCGGCTGGATGAGAGCGGGCCAGTAATCGAGCGATTAGTTCGCGAACAGCTCGACGCGGCGATCGAGGCAAAGGCGATCGTCCCCGACGTGAAAGAAGAGATCTCGATCACGCTTGTTCACTGGGCCGATGAGCTTGGCCTTGACATCATCATAACGACTGGCGGAACCGGTTTCTCACCCCGCGACATCACACCGGAAGCGACAACGGACGTAATAGAGAGAGAGGCTCCCGGCATGGCTGAAGCAATACGCGCTCAGGGAATAGCGAAAACCCCACACGCAATGCTGTCGCGTGCGATTTGTGGAATACGTGGACACACGCTGATCGTGAACCTTCCGGGCAGTCCCAAGGCGGTCACCGAGGGCCTGGAAGTGATCATGCCGGCACTGCCACACAGCGTCTCCATCCTACGAGGTGGGGGCGATACCGAGCATGAATATCACTGAAGAGATTCACACAAAAGCGGGGAAGCTTACCGTGTCCCGATGCTCTTGCGCATCTCGCCCAACCAATCCTCCATGAGCTGGGTGTATCCCGGTATATGCGAGAAGATAGCTTCAGCTACAGCCTCTTTGTAGGTATGAACGGTCAGGTTGCGATTGTCGGCCATCTGCAAAGCTAACCTCGTCTGACCGTCATTCAACAGCCCGACCTGCAACGCTGTTCGGATCGCGCCCTTGGGAGAGCCAACCTCAAGGCCTCTTCCTCTCGCAGGTACAACCGAGTCGCCTTCCACATTGCCTCAAACGTGTACTCGAAGCGTTGAATCCCCTACAGGGGTTCATTCCCCGCCCCTTGGGGCGTGCTTCTTGCAAAGCCTCTTGATACACCGTCCGCTTGCGTCGGGGTAGTTCATTGGCGGCATCGCGGACGATATCTGAAACATCATGTTGTGAGGATAGCTCGGCCAATGTGCGCAAGGCACTCCGTGCAGTCTCTAGTCGCTCTCGGAGTCTTTCCATAATAGCCCTTCTTCCATGATTCGCATACGAAATTTCGGATCCGCGTGCGAGAGATCGACAAGATCGACTGCATAGGGCACCTTGCTCTCATGCAAGGATAATCTGATCTCGCTCAACAGCCCCTGAGGAAGACGCTCAAGGGGGAGCACTGC
>JAYEFP010000080.1:0-2739 GCA_034715975.1 Candidatus Bipolaricaulota bacterium
GCTTTCAGTGAAGCGTTGCAGAGAGAGTATCTCGCCCACAAACAATTCCTTGTCCTCTCGAAGCACGCGCGCCTTGGCCTTACGCTCAATCTTACCATTGGTGACATAACAGCCGGCGACAACCCCATCAGGAATATTGAACACCTCGCGTATATCCGCCTCGCCCATGCGCACTTCCTCGTACTCCGGGGCGAGCATGCTCTTCAGCGCGTGTTCGATTTCAGCTAGCAAATTGTAGATGATGTCATAGGTAAGGATGGCAACCCCATCCCGCTCGGCAAGCTTGGATGTCTTAGCGTCGGGGCTCACGCCGAAACCAACAACCACGCAGTCCTCAGCGATACTCGAGGCTAGCAGCACATCCCCCTCAGAGATCGGACCGACTCCGGTATGAATAAATTCCACCTCAACGTCTTCTACGCCAATTCCCTCAATCTCGCGTTTCGCCGCCGCCAACGCCCCAGTGGAAGAGGCCTTAAGGATCAGTCGCAGCTTCTCAGCCTCCGCCGCCTCGAGGAAGAGGTCCTCAACGCTCATCTTCGCTCGCGACCGCCGCGGAACTGCCTCTTCTTTCATCTGCTTGGCAGCAGCCGTCTTGGCATCGTTCTGGGACTTCTTAACCTCGATCGTCGTCCCCACATGTGGAACATCCTGCAGACCGAGGATCTCCACCGCCTTCCCGGGGCCAGCCTCCGGAACTCGGGCACCGGTATCATCGGTCATCGCTCGCACGCGCCCCCAGGTGGAGCCAGCAACAACGATGTCCTTTTCGTGCAATGTTCCATTTCTTACGATAGCTGTGGCCACCGGACCTCGCCCCTTGGCGAGATGGCTCTCGATGATCACTGCCTCCAACGGTCCAGCTGGACCAGCACGGAGGTTCTCCATCTCCGCTACCAGAAGAATCATCTCCAACAGGTCGTCGATGTTCTCTCCATTCAATGCAGAGATGGAAACGGTTATCGTATCCCCTCCCCATGCCTCGGGAGTCAGGCCGTGCTTGGTTAGGTCGTTCATCACCCTATCGATATCTGCATTCGGTTTATCGATCTTGTTGATGGCGACAATCATCGGGATGCCTGCGGCGTGAATGTGGTCGATCGCTTCCAATGTCTGCTCCATGATCCCATCATCAGCGGCGACAACCAGGATGGCGATATCGGTGGCCTTGGCTCCGCGCGCGCGCATTCCGGTGAACGCTTTGTGTCCCGGTGTATCGATGAACGTGATCACCTGTCCACCAAGATCAGCCTGGTAAGCGGCAACCCCCTGTGTGATTCCTCCAACTTCCTTTGCAGTTACGTGTGAATGCCGGATAGCGTCGAGGAGCGTCGTCTTCCCATGGTCGATATGCCCAAGAACAGAGACGATTGGCGAACGCGGGACGCCGCTCTCGTCTTTCTCTTTCTTCTCCTCTTGTTTCTCGACTAACTCCTCTACCTCTTCCGCAACTGCTTCTGATGTGGCCACAGTCTCTTCTTGATATAGGTTGACGATCAGGCCGTATTCTTCTTCGTTGACTGAGTTCGCCGCCTTGAGATCAGGCATTCCCATCTCCGCGAGCTTGCTGATCAGCTCTTTGCTCGTAACCCCAAATTCTTTTGCAATCTCGTATATTCTCTTCCTTGTCACGCTGATCCCTCACTTAGTTTTTGCAGATACGAATAGCAACGAAGACTATACTCGATTGCTTGGAAGGCGTCAAACACACTGTTTGAAGTGGCTTAACAAAACAGCCTGTCACCGCCAAACGAGAACCATGACGATCACTACGATTCCTCCTATGGCGAGCATCCCCAGCATGATCTTAATGCTGAGGCGACGTAGATGCTTCTTCTGAGTCTGATCGAGGTTGCTCTTACTCGGATGGCGGATCTCCATACGCTGTGCCTTCTTGTAGGTCTTCACAAAAAGGGAGGTCTTCTTCTGCCGCTTGTAGACGATCGCCAGGTTGTGCATGGAATTTACATGATGGGCATCGACATCGAGTGCCCGCTTGTAGGCATACTCGGCACGATTGAAGTCATCACCGTCGATGTAGATATTCCCCAAACGGTAGTAGATCTGTGCCTTGTCGATCCCGTAGCGCAACGCTTCCACTAACAAAGAGATCCCTTGTTTATACTCCTTCTTCTTGCGGTGCTTCTCCGCTTGGACAAGCGCACGTTCGACAAACTCGCGCTGCTGGTCAAACTCCGTCAGAATCTGTTTTTCTTCCGTGGTCATCTAGCCATTGCCTCACTTTTTTGATATCCATCCATGTAAGATATTTCGGGCTCCCTTCGCTCCTCGACGGATACCGCAGCAGGTAGCTGGGGTGGAACATAGGGACAATCTCAATCCCACCACGCCAGGGTATGAACGTTCCGTGAATGTGTGTAATCCCGCCTGCTCCTGGAACAAGCCACTGCGTGGGCGTATTCCCGAGAGTAATGATCAATTTCGGGTTGATAAGCGCGATCTGTGCCTCCAGATACGGATCGCAGGCCTCCATCTCCTTCTTGGCTGGCACGCGGTTCCCGGGCGGTCGGCATTTGACGACATTTGTGATGTAGATCTCAGCGCGCGAGATACCAACAGAGGCGAGGACATCGTCGAGCTTGTGCCCGGCCGGGCCGACAAACGGGTGTCCCGTGTTATCTTCGACTTCTCCCGGCCCCTCGCCGATGAGCATCAAGTCCGCTTGCGGGTTTCCCGCACCGAACACAACATGCGTGCGCGTCTCACCAAGTGGACACT
>JAYEFP010000081.1:0-2721 GCA_034715975.1 Candidatus Bipolaricaulota bacterium
CCACTCCTTGCTGAGGATGGAGGCGATTGCCACGATGATGACGGCAATGCCGGGATAGCTCACGCGATCCGCATACAATGCCGATCCTGCATTCCAGGTAATATACATGCCTACCAAAATCAGCGCCCCCGCTACCGCCCCGCCAGCCAGCGTCTCGTAGCGACCATGCCCGTATGGGTGACTCGAGTCGGCAGGCCTCCCCGCCAACCTAATCCCGCCGATCACTACAAGGTCGGTCGTGATATCAGACCCGGAATGGATGCCATCAGCGATAAGAGCGATCGAGCCAGCGAATATACCAACAAAGAGCTTAGCGAGAACCAGCGTCACGTTGACCGCCATACCGATCAGCGCCACGCCGACGCCAGAGTCAAAGTGTGGTTGAGTCTTGCCCGGATGGATGTTCATAAAAGCCATTCTACGCCGCAAGACCACCACCGACAACCGTCAACGGTAAGGGATCGCAGAGAGATCTGCACCAATAGAAAGATCACGGTTCGTTGTCATTGTGAGTGAGTAGTTTGAGGTTCCCCGCTGCTTGGAGTGTGCAACAAGATGCTAACTAAGAAAACAATGAGTGCTATTCCCTCGCCCGCTCGCTCTTCCTCGCTCAAGCCGCCAGGCAAAACATCAGCTCTCAGCCATCAGAGATCAGCTTGTGGCATCAACCTCGCCAACTCCGTCTCATCATTCTTCACTGGCCCATGACCATGTCCCCACGCTCGTACTCGACGCCGACACCACGTTCGATGAGGGTTTGTATGTCGGTCATCGCCCGGGAGCCTGGTGTAAGGTCAAGGTAGTTGTACCGCACATCGATAGAATCACCTGGACCAAGCCCACCAGCATTACTGTTTGCAACAAGCGAAGAGAGGTTGCTAATTCGGTTCGCTGAAAGCCTAACCGTTACCAGGCTGGAGAGCTCCGCCAGCGGTGAGATGTCGCTGATCTGGTTGTCATTGAGAGAGAGGACCCTCAGACTACTGAGCTCTACCAGGGATGAGATACTGCCGATCTGGTTGTCTCCAAGATCAAGCTGTTCCAAGTTAACGAGGGGCGCAAGCGGCGAGGGATCACTGATACTGTTGTTACCAAGATCGAGTGCTTCAAGCTTGGAAAGGCCGGCCAGGGGAGCGATATCGACAAGCCGATTCCCCATAAGATCAAGAAGCCTCAAGTCAACGAGGTTGGCCAACGGTGTTATGTCGTTTAGCTGATTAGCCTCTAAATGCAACACCTCAAGAGCAGAAAGGCTCGCAAGCGGAAAGATATCGGAAATCTGATTGTTCGCAAGGTCAAGTGACTTCAGTGCCGTGAGCTTTACTAAGGGATAAATGTTAGTAATCTTGTTGGATCTGAGGCGGAGAACCTTCAGCTCGGTGAGTGAAGCAAGAGGGGTGATATCACCGATCAGATTGGACGCAAGGTCGAGCCTCTGTAGGCGGACAAGGTTCGCAAGCCCCGAGATACCAGTGGCTCTATTCCCCATTAGATAGACCTCTTCCAGATCGGTGAGGTTCGCCAGTGGTGCGATATCGCCAATCAAGTTGTGCGCAATATCAAGGATTCGTAAAGCGGTGAGTCCTGCTAGCGGCGAGATGTCACTGAGCGAGTTCTCCCCAAGGCAGAGCACTTCCAGTCTCCTGAGATTCGCCAACGGTGAGATATCGTCAATTGAGTTTTCCGAAAGGGTTAGCTCTTTTAGGTTCGCGAGATGCATAATCGGTGAGAGGTCACTTATTCGGTTACGCCAAAGGGCGAGTTTCTCTAGGTTGGCGAGATTCGCAAGGGGAGAAATATCGCTGATCGAGCCGCACGCCATCTCAAGAATCCGCAGGCTCGTGAGATTTCTTACCGCCGCAATATTCTTTATCTGGTTATACGTTAGCTTCAAGGAGACAAGATCGGTAAGGTTCGCCAACGGGTAGATGTACCAGATCCGGTTTCCGCCAAGGTCAAGCTCTTTCAGATGGGCAAGCGTGGCCAAGGGGGAGATATCCTCGATCAGGTTGCTCTCAAGATGGAGCACCCGCAACGCAGTGAGATCCGTAAGTGAAGAAATGTCGCTGACTTGATTTTCCCCAAGATCGAGGCTTTGCAAGTTGACCGCATATTCCAAACCAGAAAGATCGGTGATTCCACGGGCGGCGGCATTAAGCTTAACCAAACGGGTCATGTCCTCTGCGGTAATAGACCCCTCGTGATTCTTCAACGCCTCGCGCACCGCCATCTCCAGGTTGGGGTCGACAAAGTGTACCACTTGAGCTTGAACTGCCACGGAGCAAACGAAGACAATGAGAAGTGGGAGAAAAAGGCTCCTCAGAGATCTTGGCCTTGACGTTTTGAATTGCATGCTTCCTCCTCTATACCTAAAAGCGACTGGGACGTTAGTCCCAGCCGCGGGCTTTTCTAAGGTTCAATTAAGAACCCGGGCATCCATCACTAGCCATAGCACTAACATATGTGTGCGTTGATTCAAAGAAATGGCTACCGTTGACACTTTGTCTTACACCCCACACTGCCCGTGATTCCTTCTTTTCTTCTTAGCTCTCCTTCCTGGAATCGTCAGGCTCATCTTCTACAGTTTCGGCGAGTAATGGGGCCGGAAATGTCCTTCTGATGGCATCAGCTCCTTAAGATCTCGCAAAAGCAGGTGCCAACAAACAGTAGATATCTCTTGACATGCTGCGCTCGCTGGTTGTCAACTGTACCTGCTCATAT
>JAYEFP010000082.1:0-9751 GCA_034715975.1 Candidatus Bipolaricaulota bacterium
CTTGAACACCTCTGCTATATAAGCGCTGACTGACTCACCCGCATCGGTGGGGAAGATCGTGAAATCGACGATCATTATGTTCTCCTAGTAAGAAAGATCCCAATCGGACTGGTCCCCGGCTCCCACGATCGTGATCGTGCGTGCCTGAGGGTCGAGGGTGACATACGCCCACGAGGGTTGGCTGTCGTGCTCAGCAGCCAGTTGATCGAATTCGATGTAGTGGATCCCATTTATCACGGTGTGAACGTTCTCATGGTCGTGTCCTTCGAAGACCGCGATCACTACGCCGGAGTCCTCTATTAGCTGTTGCACTTCCTTGTTATGCAATACCTCCGGGCCGCCGGAGAGGAGGTCCATGTCGACTTCGAGGCGTTGGTGCACACAGACGATCGTCGGTTTGTCCGTTGCGGCGAGGTCATTTGCCAGCCAATCAAGCTCAGATTGTGGGATGTTCCCCTGTACCACCCAGAAAGCATGTGCCAGATCCTCATCCTTCTTGTTGTACTGCGCATCGAGGATAACAAAGTGATATGCACCGACATCGAAGCTCGTAACCGTATCTGTTGCAGCGGTATGTGCGAGGAACTCGTCCTTGGATAGATCGTACACGTCGTGATTTCCAAGCACGTAGTAGCGTGGAGCATCGAGTTTGGCGTAGAGTGCTTCCGCCTGATCGAGGATCCCCATGATGCGGGTCGGGTCGCCCAGTGCAGCTCCCATGACAAAGGCTCCGTTCACGAAGTCACCGAGCTGGACGACGAGGTCGGCTGGCCAGGCGTTCATGGCATCTACGCATGCTTCCAGGCGCTGCGGATATGCGGTCATCACCTTCCCCTCGTCGGGCGAGTCTGTGTCGTGTGCGTGCAGATCGGTGAAGATCCCGACACGCAACACCCCGGTGTTTGTATCATCTGCGATAGTGACCAGCGTCAGGCTCGCGACAAGAATAGCAACAAGTAACAGCGCCAATAACAGTTTGACTCTCTTCATTTTTTTCCTCCTTCGTTGATCGATCGTCTCAGCCTAGCACCAACCCAGGCGGTTGACAAGCATCGCACAGATGCTACCCTGTGGGGACAGTTTGCAAAAGGAGATCAATCAATGGAGATTAGTCAGATGCAGGTGGAAGTGCACCGAACCGCTATTGAACACGGGTGGTGGGAGAATTCGCGTCCGGTTGGCGAAGTGCTGATGCTGATGGTGACAGAGCTTGCCGAAGCGATGGAGGCCTATCGCAGCGGGAACCCGGAGAGTGAGAAAATACCCGGATTCTCCCAGATGGAGGAAGAGCTTGCGGATGTAGTGATTCGCCTTCTGGACTTCGCCGGCGGGGAGAGCCTCGATATCGAAGGGGCACTTACCGCGAAGATGGCGTACAACGAGAAGCGCCCCTATCGGCACGGTGGGAAGCTGGCCTGATATAATCACTGATTCTAATTCCTTGCCGTATCTAGCACGTAGATGCAGACACACGGGAAGAGTGCATCTCGCAAGGACGCGAGCAGTAATAAGTAATGAGTAACGAGTGACAAGCGATGAGAGAGGAAAAGAGCACTTACGCGGAGATACAGAGAACAGCAGAAAGAAGAGAAGACAACTCGGTGCAAAGCTAGGGAAGATCGGGTTTTCTCTTCGTAGCGTGTGCAGCTTGCCTGCCCTGTGGAATCCTACTCCATTGGGGTCTGCCACGTTGAATCTAAAAGCACAAGCATTTCTCTCGCCCGTTCGCTATCGCTCACTCGAGTACGCCAAGATCGCCAAGCACTGCTCTTTCGGCCTTCCCACATCTCTCCTTGGCGTCCTTTGCGCTCTTTGTGAGAGGATATTCGTGCTCTCTCATCACCATGAGTGGTTAACGCCTTTGCGCTGTTCTCTGCTTGAGGCGTCGACTTTCTCATACTCCGAGTTCCGCATTCACATGGTTTCTCTCGCCCGTTCGTTACACTCACTCAAGGCCTGCCTGCATGCGCCTGCCTGTGCGTGTCCGCACGCAGACAGGGACACTCACAGGCAGGGCCAAGAGCGCTGAGAAAGCTAAGTAGTCATCAGTCTCCAGTCTAGAGTCTTCAATCCAGGACCCAGCCTTAATCCTTAATCCTCCAATCCTTACCCCGTGTCCGCTTTTTGCTGTTGCTGTAGCCATTTACGATTTAGCATTTACTATTCACTGTTTCTTATCCATGACCGTATTCCCGCTGTTCTCTGCGCCTCTCCGTCTCTGCGGGAGAATGCTTTGTTCTCTCTCATCCCCCATCACTATCTCATGTCGTTGCGAGAGACTCATTTCCTCAGCCTTCCTCTGAGCGAGTTTGAACCGTGAGGAATCATTCTTCTAGGCTTGCCTCTCGACCCAGATCGAAGCCCTTGAGGTTCGTCTCGATGATCTTCTTGTCCTTGCCAGAAAAGACCTGCTCGATCGCCGTGCGTAGAGCCTCCTCGGTTAGCGCAATGAACGGCGATCCGGCACCGAGGACAACCATGTTCGCGCAGCGAATCGAGCCTGCTTCCTTGGCGATGGCCATGGCATCGACCAGCAGATGGTGCGGTAGCGCCTCGATGCGCTCATCGATCTCCTTCTCCTGTGGGTAGGGGTTGACGTTCTTGAACGGCACCGCATTGGTGACGAGCATTCCCCTTTCTTTGAGAAATGCCAGATAGCGCAGTGCTTCAAGCGGTTCTGTCGCGAGGATCAAATCGGCTGATCCGACCTTGATCAGATCCGAATAGATGGGTTTGTCGCTCAGGCGCACGTGGCTTTGCACCACCCCACCGCGTTGAGCCATCCCATGCACCTCTGCCTGTTTGATGAACAGACCTGACTTTAGCGCCGCTTCACCGATTACGGCAGCGATCGATAGCAGTCCTTGTCCGCCGACTCCAGCGAGGATGATGTCCTTTTTCATTTTTCTCCTCCTCTGCGTGCGTGTCGGCGCAACGTCTGCACGCACTCCCGTACAGCGATGATCACCGACATCCCCTGATAGCCAACTTCCTCAGCGATCACCGCTACGTTTTCATCATGGTTCTTGGGAAGCGGGACGATCGTCTTGATGTGATTCTCGCTCACCCCCAAGCCGCGACAGATCGCAGCGAGGCGATTGGTGGCGTTCGATTCCTGCCCGCCGGTCATGGCGACAGTGAGGTTATCGAGGATGATGATCGTCACGGGCGCATCCTCGCTGACGCAATCGAGAAGCCCGGTCATCCCGGAGTGGGTGAACGTGGAGTCCCCTATCACGGCCACCGCCGGCGTCAGGCCAGCGTCGGATGCTCCCTTTGCCATGGTGATCGACGCTCCCATCTCGATGCACGTGTCTATCGCCTCATGCGGCGGAAGCGCCCCCAGTGTGTAGCAGCCAATGTCGGAGAAGACGCGCCCCTGCGGATATCGCTTCATGACAGCGTTCAAGGCGCGGTACGTGTCGGCGTGCGGACAACCTGGGCAGAGGGCTGGCGGGCGCCCTACGAGGATGTCCGATTGTGGCAGGACATCCCGCTGCGAAAGCCCAAGAGCCTCGGCAACGATCCCTGGGTTGAGCTCTCCTGTACGTGGGACCGTCCCATCGAGCCGTCCGTGGATTGCATCCTCCCGATCGCCGAGGAGACCGCGGAGTTTCCCCTCGATGAACGGGTACCCCTCCTCGAACAGGATCACCTCATCGCACTCATTAAACAGCCGTCGCACCAGCGAAATTGGGAGCGGGTATTGCGAGATTTTCAAGAGCGGATGAGAGCAGGCACCATCGTAAACCTCTTGTACGTAGTTGTAGGCAATACCACTTGCGATGATCCCACGTGTCTTGTCTGGGCTGTCCTCATAGCGGTTGAACAGGCTGGCCTCACTTTCAGCCAAGAGCTGTGGCTGGCAGGCAATCAGATCGAGGTAGCTCCCTCTTGCGTTTGCTGGCAAGAGAATGTACTGGCGCCGATCGGCGGGGGGAGCCAGTTTGTTCTTGTCCAGCGTCTTACCCAGATTCACCACGGAGCGCGAGTGAGCAAGACGCGTCGTTAGCCGAATAAGGACGGGAATACTAAGTCGCTCGGAGAGCTCAAATGCGTATGCGGGAGCGTCGTACGCCTCCTGCTGGTTGGACGGCTCCACGCACGGGACGAGGGCGAGATCGGTGTACAGCCGTGAGTCCTGCTCGTTCTGCGAGGAGTGCATCGATGGATCATCGGCGACGCTTATCAACAGCCCCCCGTTGGCGCCGGCGATCGCCGCGTTGACAAACGGATCGGCTGCGACGTTTAGCCCCACGTGTTTCATACTCACCATCGCCCGCTTTCCGGCGTAGCTCATCCCAATCGCTTCCTCTAACGCTACCTTCTCGTTTGTGGACCAGCGACAGTGCACGCCTAGGCCTTCTGCGTGCACGCGGCGTTGAACGTACTCGGTAATCTCTGTGGACGGTGTCCCCGGATAGGCATAAGCGCCGGAGAGGCCGGCATCCAAAGCACCCTGTGCCAGGGCTTCGTCGCCCAGTAGCAGCTTGGTCGTCATTACTACCTCCTAGTCGATGAAAGGGGGAGATTGGCGAAGGAAAGAGGAATGCATCACGTGAGTAATGATGCACCACCGAGACAGCTTTCCGCCTCGATGGCTCACGTTCAAGTTGCTCGCCATAACAAACCCACCATAAAGGTTAATCTTGCAGCGGCGATGGCGCAAGCGTCGACAATGCGCGATGTTGTTATTGCTCCTGCCCGTTGGTATACTGCCTGAGAGTTCTCTTGCAGGCATGCTCTTGCGGGGATTCAGATCAATCACTCTTAGGGGGGATAGCAGATGGGGCAAGCGAGGAACATCTGTCTTGTGGGGCATTCCGGATCAGGCAAGACAACCCTCGCCACTTCGCTTTTGACGAAGGGTGGCGTTAAGGATCAGATCACGCTCGACGCATCCGCGGAGGAGAAGGACCGCGGATACTCGATCGATATGGCGTTCGGATCGTTCGATGTGAAGGGTACTCGAATTACCCTTATCGACACTCCGGGCGGAGACGAATTCGTGGAAGAGATGTACAAAGCTGTTCCGATGGCTGACCTTTCTATCCTTGTCGTCAATGGCGAGAAGGGGATTGAGATTGTCACAGAACGCGCGTGGGAGATCACAGGCGCTGTACACCGCCCGACTGCAGTGTTCGTGAACCACATGGACAACACGGACGTCGACTTCCCCATGCTCATCGCTTCATTGCAAGAGCGTTTTGGAGGGAAGTTTACCCCGCTCGAGTTCCCGATTCGTGAGGGAGGCTCCTTTGTCGGTGTGGTCGATATCCTCGCCAATCGTTCCTTCTACTTTGCTGATAAAGGGAAAAAGGAGATTCCTTCGGACGTGCAGGGCACGATCGATGAGTGGAGAAACTCCATGCTGGAAGAGGTCTCCGCAGTCGATGACGAGTTGATGATGAAGTTTCTGGAGGAAGAAGAGATCACCCCAGCCGAAGTCAAAGCCGCACTTTCCAAGGGAGTCGCCGATGGAGTCATTATCCCTGTCCTCTGCGGTTCCGCGTCGGAGGAGAAGGGCCTCGATAGGCTTACCGACGCCTTCATCAGCCTGATCTCCGAACCAGCGAGTAGCGCCGATAAGCCTATGCGCGCGGTCGTTTTCAATCTGGATAACGATCCGTATCTCGGGCGACTCAGCTACATACGTATCCTTGAAGGCACCCTCAAAGAGGGGACAACTTGCCATGACGCCGCGAGCGGGCACAAGGTTGACGTACGCGATCTGTACGAGATCGATGGCGTGAAGCAGAAGAGGGTTCCGCAGGCGGTTGCTGGGGACGTCGTTGCCTTGGGCAAGATCGACAATATCGCTTTGGGAACCACTATTTCCGCTCAGGAAGGAGCGGAAGTGTTCGTCATGCCGCCGTTTCCGCAGCCGGTTTATTCGCGTATGATCCTTCCCAAGAGCCAATCCGATGTGGAGAAGATGAGTAGTGCGTTGAAGGAGGTCTCGATTGCCAAGGCGACGATCAGAGTGGAACGTGATCCCGTCACAAAGGAGACGCTCCTGTGGGGAATGGGTGACGTGCATCTGTCTGTATTCATCGATAGGCTGAAGAACCGTTACAACGTGGGATTAGAGACGCACCGGCCACAAGTCCCATACAAAGAGACGATCCGCAAGAAGGCGGAGGCCAAGTACCGCCACAAGAAGCAGTCGGGAGGACGCGGACAGTTCGGTGAGGTTGAGCTACGCGTTGAGCCGCTTGCAGGTGAGGGATTCAAGTTCATAAACGCGATCAAGGGCGCATCGATTCCTGGCCAGTACATCCCGGGAGTGGAGAAGGGTGTGGTGGAAGCGATGGAGGTGGGGAGCTTGGGAAAGTTCCCGGTTACGAACATCGCTGTTACAGTTTTTGATGGCAGCTTCCACCCGGTAGATTCATCGGAACTGGCGTTCAAACTGGCGGCGCGCAATGCCTTTCGTGCGGCCTTCGATCAAGCGGGGCCATGCCTCCTGGAGCCTGTGATGAACCTTGAAGTACGCGTACCTGAGGATCACACGGGTGACATCGTTAGTGACCTCAACGGACGGCGTGGACGCATCCTGGGTATGGAACCGGCTGGGCGAATGACAACGATCAAGGCTGAAGTGCCGCTGATCGAGGTGCAGAGCTACGCCCTGGATTTGAAATCGCTCACTCAGGCACGCGCGACTTTTCAGATGAAGTTCCTCAAATATCAACAGGTCCCTGCGAACCTACAGGAGAAGATCATCGCCCAAGCGAAGGCAGAAGAGGAATGAAAGTAGGCTTCTACATGCGCTCGGACCCGGTGACGGTCCTAGTGAGTGCTCCCATTTCCGAGGCAAAACGGGTCATGGACGAGAAGGGTTTCTCGCTACTCCTCGTTGTGGATGATGAGGGAGCACTTAAGGGTTTCATCACCAAAGGGGCGCTGAAAGGTGTGACCGATTGGGAAACCCCTTTAGAGAAGGCATGTTTCGAGGCTCGGTTCGCTGTTTCGCCGGAAGATACGCTGGAGAAGGCAGCGCTTATCCTGATCGATAACCAGCTTGTCCTTCTTCCAGTGGTAAGTGACGGGAAGCTGCTCGGCGTGATCTCTCAAAGCGAGGTCCTGCGTGCGCTGACAAGTGCGCTTGGGATCGGGTTAGAGGGGACACGCATCAGTCTCAAGCTCCCGCCCGATTCCGAAGGGAAGATCGTCTACAGGATCCTTGAAACGCTCGATGAACAGGATGTGGAGCTAGTCAGTCTTGCTCGTGGTGGCAAGACTGACCGCTACCAGGAACTGATCGTTCGTGCACAAGGGATTTCAGACAAGGCTGTGCTATCAGAGAAGTTGGAGGCTATTCTCCGACCGGAGTGACCGAGATGACAAGTGTTAGCATCAACGTAGTGACAGATCGCACCGAACAGTTCGTCGACATCATTGATCAGGTGCAGGAAGCGATAACAGAGATCGGAGTTACAGATGGCGTGTGCACGGTCTTCTCCCCGCACACGACGGCTGGCCTCACGATAAACGAGCACGCCGATCCGGCAGTAGCAAATGACATCATCTCCTTCCTGCACGACGCTGTCCCAGACGAAAGCGCATGGACGCACGCCGAAGGGAATTCACCCGCGCATGTGAAGGCATCGCTCCTCGGCTCATCCGTTGCGGTGATCGTTGAGCGTGGGCGCCTTCGCTTAGGAACGTGGCAGGGGATCTTCTTCTGCGAGTTCGACGGACCGCGTGCGCGCAAGGTGTGGCTGACGTTTACCCCATCTTCTTGATGCGCGGGATAAGGGCCATTAGCACGGCGTCGCGCGTGATCGTCAGCCGATCAGTGATCCCTTTTGACAGGTAACCGACCGCGCCGATCTTATCGCGGATCTCATCGATCCCCGATATCCTGCTCATCTCACGGTTTAGATCGGATCCCGCTTTCAGTGCCGCGATTACCTCAGACGGGAGCGTGTACCCCGGGCCGTGCCCCACGCTGACCTCACCATCTTGATCGACGATGGTACAGAATTGCACACTGAACCGTTCCTCACACCCGGGGAAAGAGACGATACCAGCCTCGATTCCCACGCTGTAGTCGGCATCGAGGAGGGCAGCGCGGGCGCGGCTTAACGCCCCCAAAGCTAACTCACCATCGAATGGCTGTGCAGGAACGCCGGAGGGAACGTTGACGCCTGTCACCTCGATGTCATCTTCTGGAAACGCGGTGGCGAAGACTGCACGCACAGCCTCTAACTTCAGCGAATTGTTCGTTCCGATATTCACCTTCATTGCAGGCTCCCTTTATCGATTCACATGTGATGACCCGTTGCCTCCAGCGATGAGCCAGGCTGCTCTCATTCTACTCAACTCGTACCAGCATCTCATACGTATCAGTTGGTATGTAGTAGAGTCTCCTTGCTATCCTAATGAAACTGGGACTGCCGGCATCCCAATGGGCCTCAATCTCATGTTCCAAGCAATGTACAAGAAGTGTTGCGTCAACAACGGTCGCCAATTCCTTCCCTTGAAAGCTTGAAGGCCTGACCTTGGGGTTCTGGAGGATGCGAACACGTCGACTACTCTGCGATCATCTGCCTTAGCAGCGCCGCGAAGTCGAGGGTGTCACGGGCGTCGATCGAGTCCAGGATAAAACGGAACTGGTAGTAGCCATACGCTGCAGGCTGGACTGCCAACTTGGCGTAGTTGTCGTTAAAGAACCGCCTTTCATCCGCACCTATCGGCGTCGGATCGACAAGCTTCTCTAGGGCGGCATCTAGTAGCGAATGCAGGTTGAGCAGCCGCGTCTCGCCGCCCTCAACTGCTTCGAAGAACGCAGCCGCGATGTTGTTTGCCTCCCGCTCCGAGCCATATCGATCGCGAACAACCCCAAGCCCTCGCTGCACCCAATGCCCCATCTCGTGCGCAACCAGAAACTCGTTGAACAGTGCGACAAACAGTGCCCCTGCTTCCTCCGGTGTGTCTGCCAGATCAAGGAAGAATGCTTGCGGCTGAGGGTCGAGCGTCGACCAGTGGGGAAGCACTATCTTCCTCAAACGATGATCGAAGTATGCAAGATAGGGGGTGTTGCGAATCTCCACAGCCGGTGGGGATACGTCGATACCAAGCAGTTTGCTTGTTGTTATTGCGAACATACTCACAATGCGCTCAGCCGCGCTCTGCACCTCGCTTATGGACATCTGAATCGAAACGGGATACAAGAGCCCCGTGCCCACATCCTCAGCAAGTACGGGCAGACCGATCAGTCCAAGTAGTAGCAAGCTCACGATCATCCGCATCATGAACGTATCCTACAAGCATCGTTGTGTAATAGCTAGCCTCCAACGCACTTTGCTAACGCTGGCCATGTTAGAGTCCACGAACCCGGTGTATTGAGGAGCAAGGGTTGAAACTTGGATTCAACTTCCAAGTGCAACTATCAAGGGGGTATGTGCGCAGAAGAATACTTCATACAGGGTTAGAAAGCCAAGCGTCTTTCTCGGGCTATGATCAAGCCGCTCCATCTCTTTCTCGATCTCGACAACGGCCCCGCTGTGCTACCTCAAGGTCGTTGATATCGAAAAGCTGCTGGCCAAGGATCACCAGAGAATGTTTCGAGCAAGAACGTTCCATACTAACCCTTCGTCACTGGTTTGTATCCAACTTCGCAACCCTGGTCAGTGGCTGTCTCCGCTGACTATGTTGTTCGTCAACGATCAGAATGTGTCTATTCATTCCTCACTTGGCTGTCCGAAGTAGTCGGCAATGATCTCGCGGGCTCGCTGCAGGTCGC
>JAYEFP010000083.1:0-9666 GCA_034715975.1 Candidatus Bipolaricaulota bacterium
AATGTTTCGAGCAAGAACGTTCCATACTAACCCTTCGTCACCGGTTTGTATCCAACTTTGCAACCCTGGTCAGTGGCTGTCTCCGCTGACTATGTTGTTCGTCAACGATCAGAATGTGTCTATTCATTCCTCACTTGGCTGTCCGAAGTAGTCGGCAATGATCTCGCGGGCTCGCTGCAGGTCGCGTGAGCGCACCATGATCCGCACCTCGCTCAATCCATTAACGGTGATTGGTAGGATGGACGCAGGAACATGGGAAACGAGGTTCACCGGAATGTCGAAATCATCTAGAACTCCCTTGATGAGAAGCGCCTTCGGCTCGCCCCACACCATGTGGCAGAGGACGAGGTTCCCCTCGTCTTCCTGTTGACGATCGAGGAGGTAGTGGACGATAGTGATGCATTGGCTGGTGTGCAGAGCCTTCTCACCGAGCGATACACGAGGCAGATCCGCAAGCGCCTCTTCATCCGATGGCGAGAATTCCAGATGATCGGAGAGGAAGAAGGCCGGGTCGTTAGGTATCGATGCTGCTTCAAGCGGTGCTCCCTCTTCATGCAGCACGATCGGGTGAGATCCTAACTGATAGAGGCGGTCGAGCATCTCAGGGAGGCTGCGCCGAGAGACGAAGATCCCAGGGGTGCTCTGAACCTCTTCTTCATCGAGTTTTTCCAAGGCATGTTTGATCAGCGCTGCGGTAGAACGTTCATCCGGGTTTAGCCGTTTCAACCTCTCTCCCACAAGCCGAATCTGAACCTCGTCCTGCAAGAGAAGGTTTACCTCAACGTCCCTTCTCAAGTCGTGAGAGAGAAAGAACGCCGCACCAATCGCTCGACAGAGGACATCGATCCTTCCCGCACTCCCAGGGAGGTCGTTTAACGTGAAGTCGGGCATGACCGGCGCCTTATGGGCCAGCAGTATAAATCGTCTCATGATCAGCTAGTCTATCACAGATCACTGCGCCAGTAAACAGCGATCATTCACAGCGCACCATTCCAGGTGACCGGTTTCCCTTGTTCTGTGGTCGAAGAGCATAGAGGATCAATCCCGGGAAAGGTACGGTCAAGGTACTACATAACAGGAGTCTTCAAGGGGCACATGTCAAAGACGTCTAGCAGGTGGAGAGGAAGGGAGAAAACGTGACTTACCGCATCGTAGCCATAGTTCTTGCATTTGTGTTGCTGGGGGCCACAGCATCTTTGGCCGCGGGACCGTTCACCGGAACATGGCAAGCAGAGATTGGGCTGGCTCCGCTGCAAACAATGCCCTTCTCCTCCTTCAAGTCAACTCTCGATGTCGGCTTGCATATCGGATTCCTGGAGATATCGAGCACTTCTGACTTCATACTCGATGGTTGGCTCTGGCAAGAATTTGGCCTGACAGCATCGCTAGCGTTCATTGGTTTTGAAGGGCAGATGCTCTTTGAGCCACAGTCGGGGTCGTTCTTGTACGCGCAAGGAATGCTGAAGTTCAGTTTTTATCCAGTTGTTCTGAGCCTCTACTCGGCGATGATCGGGCCAGAAGTCCCCGGCGGGCCAAACTATGGATTCGTCGTAGATATGTACGGGGAGCTTCTCGGCGGAATCGCTTCGGTGGAGAGCGCCACGTTCCTGGGAGCCGACCTAAGTGGGATCAGTTTCACTCAGACTGCATCTAGCACCACGTCCACGCTCCTGACGAAGACCTACTTAACTGATCCGACGATCGATTCGGGGGAGATCTGCTTCTCGGGAGAGGAGTTCACGTTCAAGGCTACAACGTTCGGATGCATCGACATCACTGCCGCAACAACGTTCGCAAAAACGGGCTTTACAAGCCAGGAGATCGAACTCTCCTTCCTACACCTGTTTAATTCGCCTTTGAACATCACACTCAACTACGTCTTCTCACTGCAGACAGCAAGCCATACGTTCACGCCATCTCTGGAGACTGACTTTGGCTGTCTCAAGCTATACACCGACCTGTTGGGAACGGGTGGACAGATCACAGGAATCGAGATATACGGGATCGAATTCAGTGCGTCGTATGCTGGCACTACTTTCCGCAGCATTTCCAACCTGAATACCACTAGCTATGTCATCACAACCCCCGCCTACGGCTCGCTCGTAGAGTTGGAGACCGATGCCATCGCCAACGCTCATCTATACTACTCGAAGGACTACTGGGAGATCACCTCGCTTGAGGTGACAACCCCAGGCTTGGGAGGCACTTACACCTTCTCGGTCGACACGTTCTTTGGTACTTCCACGGGGCTTCTGTTCGATTGGGGAAAGACGGATATGGGAGCCGCCATCTCATTCGGCTCAACTTTCACGGTGTCAAGCCATGTGGTGGTCGATACCACGGGCTTCTCCGCATGGAAGATCGGGGCGTCACTCTCGTGGTAGCTCTCGCGTTTAGCTGCAGCTAGCCCCCCTGCGTAGTTTGGCGAGCAGTCGGCTTTCAACTAAACTGCGTGCATGCACGTCTCAGTCTTGGTAGCAGCTTGTCTGGCCTCTGCGGCCAGCACTTCCCTTGGCGCCATCGCTATCCTGCGCGCGCACGATCGCTGGGGACTTGTTGGACATGAGGATGGACGGGCGATCGGCGGGCCTGCACTGATAATTGGCATCATCATCGCCACAGTAAGTACCGTTACAATCAATCTTCACCTTGCTCTGGCAGGAATCCTCGTCTGTCTCGTCGGCTTAGTCGATGACTTGATCAATCTTTCACCGTGGCGAAAACTTGCGGGCCAGGTGATCGCTGCCGGAATCGCTGCCGCTGGACTGGCGAGCCAAATACATTCAGCCCCAATCCCACCCGCCCTAATCGGGATGGCAGCATTTCTCTGGATCGTGTTCCTCACCAACGCCGTCAACCTGATCGATGGCCTCGACGGCCTGCTGATTGGCACGATCGCCCCTGGAATGCTTGTTCTAATGGTCATCTCCATCTCTACAGGTGACTTGTTTGCTGCGGCCCTCGCCGGTGCGTGCACCGCTTCACTCCTTGCATTCCTCCCGTTTAACTGGGCACGCGCACGCCTTCTCTTGGGGGATACGGGCTCCGAATTTGTCGGCTTCTCCCTGGCTGTGATCAGTATCATCTCGTTCCTGCACAGGCCGACGGCATCTTCAATCCCGGTATTCTTCCTCATCGCCGCCATTCCCCTTACCGATACCGCCTTTGCCATCATCCGGCGCACGCTCCATCATCGCTCGATCCTTGCGGGGGACAGGGAGCACATCCACCATCGCTTGGCTCGGCGAATCGGGGAGAAACCCAGCGTTGCCATCCTGTCACTCTTCGCTATTCTCTCGTCGACCGTCGCCTACCTATTGTGGCATGCGGGAATGTAGTGCGTCCGGCATTGCCGGCATCACTACCCATGACGTACAATGCGTCACCCATACGGATGGAGGGAGATAGGTTGTCTAAGGGAATGAACAGGATTCTAGTCACTGGAGCGGTCGGACAGATTGGCTCGGAGCTGACCATCACTCTGCGTGAGCGGTACGGAGCGGAGAACGTAGTCGCGGTTGACCACACCGAACCAAGCACTGCGCTGCGAGAGGGCGGGCCGTTTGAACGCCTCGACGTCAAAGACAAGGAACAGATTGAGGGAGTTGTCGATCGTTACAACATCGACACGATATTCCACATGGCAGCGATCCTCTCGGCTGTCGGTGAGGACAAACCACAATTGGCGTGGCAGGTGAACATAGGCGGACTGTATAACGTTCTCGAGGTGGCACGCGAACGACACCTTGCCCGTATCTTTTTCCCAAGCTCTATTGCTGTCTTTGGCCCGGAGACGCCGCCTGATCCCGCGCCACAGGCGCCGCCATTGCGGCCAACGACGATGTACGGGGTGACCAAGGTTGCCGGGGAACTTCTTGGGGACTACTACGTACGTCGCTTCGGTCTCGATGTGCGTGGGTTGCGTTACCCGGGGATCATATCCAGTGAAACACTCCCCGGCGGAGGGACAACCGACTATGCGGTGGAGATCTTCTACGAAGCTCTCAAAGAGAAGCACTACACGTGCTTCGTTCGCGAGGATACGGTCCTTCCAATGATGTACATGCCCGATTGTATCAAGGCGACAATCGACGTCATGGAGGCCGATTTTGCCCGGCTTGTGCACCACTGCGACTTCAATCTTGCTTCGATGAGCTTCTCCGCAGGGGAACTTGCGGCCCAGATCAGCAAGCACATACCTGAATTCACCTGCGAATACAAGCCGGACAAGCGGCAAGCAATTGCCGATTCCTGGCCACAGGCGATTGACGATACCGCAGCACGCAAAGAGTGGGGCTGGAAGCCTTCTTATGACCTTCCCAAGATGACAGCCGATATGATCGCGAAGCTACGCACTCGCCTGGACTTAGGGACCCTGTAAATGCCAAAACGGCCTCTCTGTTCTACGCAGGGAGGCCGGTTGTTCACTCAAACACTTCCATACTTCAGACACTTGCTTCAGTACACACTGTCTGATGCTCGAACACGAGAATACCAGGATGCGACCTCCATTTGCCCTGGGTGTGCCAGAAAGTGGCTGATTCACGCCTGTCGCGGCCACATCGAGAAGCGCAGCGCAGCGATTGAGCATTTATGGTGCTAGCCACCGCCGATCGGGGGAAACAGAGCAAGGCGGTCGCCGTCTTGCAGTATCCGGTCAAGTAATGCCACCCGCCCGTTTACAAATACAAGGTGGATCTCCATCTCGGGTAGTTCCAGTCTTTCGACTATATCACGTACGCTCGTTCTTGCTTGCAGCTCGAGTATTTGGTGGGAGTCTCCCGGGTTGCGATAAAGCGACGCGAAGAGGTGCACGTGGACAGTGATTAGGTCTATCATCTTACTTCCTCGGCGTGAAATACCACTTGTACAGAAGTTGCATGTCATCTGGAAACAGCGCGAGTCGGTCCCCTTGGCGGAGGACTCGCTCAAGTGCGGAGTACTCGCCGTTGACGAAGATATTTGCTCCCAGATCGCGTTTGTTGATTCCGATCTCTTTGACGATCTGCCCAATCGTCTGTCCATCTGCCGTGATGCGCAGGATGGAGTCAGCACGTGGGTCCGTATTCGCTGCGTAGCAACGTAGCTTCCCGTAGAGGTGGATCTCTATTTGTTCCATGTTTGTAGAAGCAGACGGCGGGGTCATTAATCCCGCCGCCTGCAAGTCCGATGCTACATCCTAGCCGAGGATGCTATCCAGTTCCTCCCCTGTGATATCCCATACCGCGTTGTGTGGCGGGAGCGGCTCGTAGGTCATGAACTCCGGAAGACGGTCGTCGGCACTGGTAAACCCAGCGGCGCGGTTGAATGCACGCTCTATGTCGATGACCTCTTTGCCGATTCTCCCCACATCATCGGCGGTCCACGATGTGCCGAGGATGCCGTTGCACTCCTCGATCATCCCTTCAAAACCAGAGGGAATATCGAGTATGGCAAACGCGATGAACAGGCAGTGACCGCTTGAATCGATGAATCCTGTAGCGTACTGGAAGTTGCGTGCCATCTCCGCTTTCTTACTGTTCAACGGGTCGGCTTTCCCGGCGACACCAAGCACCTCGGTGGCGATCGTGTAACCGGAGGTATGATCAGCACCCATCGTGCTCACGGCGTAGGTCATCCCAATTCCCTTGATCGCGCGCGGTTCATACGCGGGCATATTCTGTCCTTTCACCGCCGGAACGCGGCTGACGCCGAATGCTCGTCCAGTGGTCACCGCCCCGCTTCCGATGATTCGTCCGAGCGGAGTTCCCTTGCTGATCTCATCCACGATCTCCAGGGCACGCTTCCCATCACCGAACTCAGCGAGGCCGCCGTCCATCGCCACAGCGAGGGCACCACCGACCTCAATCGTGTCCAGGCCGTACTCGTTGCACCTGTTCACCAGCTCCGCGATCGTGTCAATGTCGTCGATCCCGCAGTTGGGGCCGAACGCCCAATCCGACTCGTACTCCAGACACGACATGTGTTCCGAACCGTCCGGACGGTAGACAGTGTTTGAGCACTGGATGATGCACCCTGGCGAGCAGGCATGGTTGTACACTTCCTTTCCGGTCCGTTCCTTGTTGTTGGCGAAAAGTGCCTCGCCGGAGACCTTCGTCGCCCCTTCGAAGCGGCCACTGCGGAAGTTGCGTGTGGGGAGGCCGCCGACTTTGTTGATGATGTTCACGAGCCCCGCCGTACCATAGGAGTTGAGGGCACCCTTTGGCTTGGTCATTGCGTGCGCGAGCAGGGCATCGGCTAGCTTCTTGCGCCCCTGGTCGAACAGCTCCTTGTTCGCGAACTCCACCCCGGGAGCGTCAGTGTCGTCGAGGATGACAAACTTCAGTCCCTTGCTTCCCATTACTGCGCCCATCCCGCCGCGTCCGGAATATCTTGTGGCATGCCCTTCCATGTCGTTGAAACAGATCCCGGCAGCGCCGAGCATGTACTCTCCGGCTACGCCGATGCCGAGGATCGATCTGTGGGAGATGTCCCCGTGCTCGGCGAACAGCTTCTCGTAGGCCTCACTCAACTTTAGCCCCACGTACTGATCAGCGGGGAGGAAGCTTGGTCCGTTCTTATCTATCTTGATTGTCCAGTACTTGGTTGTGTCCTGCGGCTGTCCCTCGATGATGATCGACTTAATGCGCAGGCGGGCGAGCATGTGAGCAAAGCCTGTGCCCGCGTTCGATTCCTTGATCGTCCCCGTCAATGGCGACTTTCCCCCGATGGAAACACGGGCCGAGGTGGGGGAAGATGTCCCGCTTGTCAAGCCAGCCGAGATGACGAGCTTATTCTTCGGGCCAAGCGGGTGACATGTTGGTGGAACTTCCGAAGCGACGATACTCGACGTTAGCCAACGCCCGGCGCGCTCTTTGTACTTCTCCGGCACCTCTTCGAATGTGGCCGTGCGATCGGTCATGTTCACGCGTAGAATTCTTTGCACCATCGATCAACTCCTTTCTTGGCACAGGATAATCGTATTCGCCGTGCCTGTGGGTATTCTCCCATTGGAATTGGGAATACCACACTATAGGAGGGAATCACGATGAAGACAAATCTCAAAAGAAAGATAGGCTACTTTTTCATCTAGTGGTCGTAGCAACATCACCGCTTATGGGAAATTGGCCTGTCCTTTTCCTACTCTACGGTTACGTGGAAGGTAATTGTATCTTCGCCCGGACCCTCTTCCCACGGCCGGCGGTAGGTGAATGTGAGATTCGTCTGTCCTGTGCTCTCGGCGCTGAACCGAAAGAAGCAGATGCCTCCACTACCGGCCATTCCTGCCGGAGCGGACTTCGGCTGATAGTCGATCCCTACAAGGGGTGAGAGAATGGTCTCTTCTTCGCTATCAACCTGCTCCCACGCATAGCCCGTGGTCGCGTTCCCCGCAAGGGCGATCATCAGCGTATCGCTGACGTGCAGACTGATGCTAGTTGCGGTCTCCTTGGTCAACAGGCGATACAGCCGGATCTCAACACCGCAGATCGAGGCCGACGATGAGATGCGACCCCATGAAGATGCGGTCATGCCTGCGGCGGCAACCCTGATCTGTGCCCTGAATGTCCCTGCGCTCGTCTCCACGACAGCCGTGTATGCGCCAGCGGGAAGTGCTGTTCCATCAGGTGAGACAAGCGTTAACATCCCCACCCATTTGTCGATCAGTTGTGGAAGAGCAGCATCGTGTAGAATCTTCACAGGAACTGTGTTAGCAGCATCTTCAACGTGGAATTCGGTCACAGAGATAGGGTCGCACATACACGCGCAGTCCTCATCCCTGACGATCTCCAGGGCCAACGAATCACCGGTAACGAAATTGAATGTCCCGATCGTTACCTCCATCGGACCATCGGATGAAGCGGAGGCCGATGCGCTGCTGCTCGCTTGACCGAGAGCAAGAGCACCGAAGAGTGGAACCAAGAGAAGAGCTACAGAAAGCCTAAGTGCGATCTTCATCACAATCACCTCGTGCTACTTACCCGCGCACGTGACCGCGGTTTCACATGAGACGCAAGCAAGGCCTTGCCTGGGGATTGAAGCCGCGGGCCGCTTGTGTTTATCGAGAGGGGCTTTCTTGGTTTAGATGAGGTTCTTCACCCTGCGCGAGACGAGGAGAAGAAAACACCCGTTCAACCTCGATCACGAGGTTTGTGTTGATGCTCCCGACAACACAGATCAAACTCTCACTGCTGCATATAGAATCTCCAGGAAGCGCTTGCGCGAAGATTCGAGAACGACACAAATGGAGGAATCGATATCCTTGTTGCCGGAATCGGTACTGGAGGGACGGTCGCCGGGGTCGGAACGTTCCTCAAGGAACACAAGAAGAGCGTCAAGGTTCTTGGTGTCGAACCATCGGGATCTCCGTTCCTCACTGCAGGATGGGCGGGGAAGCACAAGATTCAAGGGATCGGAGCAGGTTTTGCCCCCCCCGCGCGCGGTGATGCGGCAGGAAATCCTGGACGAAGTCATCACAGTGACTGATGAGGATGCGATCGACACCGCCCGCAGACTGGCGCGGGGGCAGTAGTGCGCCGTGACGTCTCACCAGGTGTAGTGATCAGACTGATTGAGGCGAAGCCGTATCGCGGGCTGCAAAGGCGCGTCTGTCTTGCCGCGGACGCAGGAAATTAGAGATCGTTTATGTGATTGCGCGGAGGCTGACTGTCAATCTCGCCTGATTGACGATTGTCGATTCATTGTATAGGATTGGCCATCGTTCGTGCGCTGTGCTCAGCGTTGCAGTACGTTCCGTGGAAATTGAAGGTCGAGGAGGTTGTCGATGGCGAAGGATTCGGTCCGCGAGTATGGCTATCGCTGGGTGATGCTGGTGGTGTTCATGCTGGTGGTGGCCGCCAATCAACTGCTGTGGATCTCGTTTGCGCCGATCACCGGCACTGCGGCGCAGTTTTACGGCGTTTCCGACCTGGCGATAGGCTTTCTGTCGATGATCTTCATGATCGTGTTTATCATCGCTTCTATTCCGGCATCGTGGGTGATCGACACGTATGGGATTCGCGTTGGTGTAGGGATTGGAGCCGTTCTCACTGGGGTGTTCGGACTTCTGCGCGGTGTCTTCGGTGCCGACTATACCGGTGTCTTGATCGCGCAGATCGGGATTGCAATCGGGCAACCATTTGTGCTCAATGCGGTCGCCAAGATCGCCGGCCGCTGGTTTCCGATCAACGAGCGGGCGACGGCAGCGGGACTGGGGTCGCTCGCGATCTATGCGGGGATCTTCGTTGGCTTGGTCCTGACGCCATTTGTCGTTATCCACTCCGATATCCCAACGTTGCTGTGGATCTACGGCATTATAGCTGCGCTGATCAGTATCCTCTTCCTTGCGCTGGCACGCGAGCGTCCGCCGACGCCGGTCGGTCCGGAAGAGCGGTCTCTCGTCCTCGACGGGCTAAAGCGCCTGTTCCACCAGCGCGAATTCATCTACCTCTTCCTCCTCTTTTTCATCGGCCTCGGTGTATTCAACGCTGTCACAACGTGGATTGAGGAAATCGTGCGCCCGCGCGGTTTTTCCATCGATCAAGCCGGCATCGTCGGTGGGTTGATGGTGCTTGGTGGAATCGTCGGCGCGATCGTCATCCCGCCCATCTCCGATCGGATGCGGCATCGTGTGCCGTTCATAGTCCTAGCCCTTGTCGGCGCGATTCCCGGCCTCATTGGCGTAACATT
>JAYEFP010000084.1:0-9647 GCA_034715975.1 Candidatus Bipolaricaulota bacterium
TGATGCTTACCATCTAGTAGTTTCTTCTGAGGAGTCGCTTCCTGCTGTACACGTCCAAAGAAAGGAGATCAGGGTAGAGGTGTGAAATGGCGTGACCTCATTCATGAATCTCACATTTCCCACCCCACACAGCTCCTCCCGGGGTAATTTCTGATGGTGTGCAGTTTGTGGCTTGCCCTTTCTCAGTAGGGAGTCTTCGGTTAGTCCCAAGGCCAGCACATAGTGCTGCTGCTCAGAGGTTAATGGAGCGGTGAACTCCCATTCTCCATGTAGCTCAACAACCAGCACCCCTTTTAACTTAGTTGTCATCATGAACGATGTCGGTGTCTGGGTAGGTTTCCTGTCCCAACCAGGAACGACTGAATCTGTCCGCTTCAGGTGGTTTAGGGGGTGTAGTAAGTGCCCCTTCGACTACTACACCCCCTGAACGCATCACGTACTCCATCAGGTTCCACACCAACAGGGATGTCAGCAGAGTAAAGGATGTGCGCGACCGACGCCTTGTAGGCCCGGTTCGGCTTTATGCGACAATCGTAGACCGCGAACTTCTCGAAGTCGGTGAGGATGGAGAGCGGGAGTTTGGCCGATCAGGCATAGCGGCGCAGTTGATAGGCCGGATCAGGATCGTTCTTGATGTCAACACCGGGGCGCTTTGCCTCGACAAAGAACTTGCGCACATCGCCGATGCGAAAAGCATAGTCCGGGGCCTTGGTCGCCCCGCCGATCTTGATCGCGTCCTCGTGAACCACGTCCTTGTGCCTCGGCGTAGCCCGCTTCGTTGTACTCGTGCAAGCGATACGTGTCGTGGTTGCGTTCGAACCGTTCGATCAGATCGATGACTTCCTGCGGTGGCGGCATTCGTTATTCTCCTCTTCAAGTTCTACACCATCATACAGGCTGTTGCATAAACCTCTTCTCCTTGTGAAACAGAAGCTTTCACCGCCGAGGACGCGGAGCACGCAGAGAGAGGAATGGGAACCTTAATGCTTAATCTCAGCGATCTTTGCGTCCTCTGCGGTAAAATGCTTGAAACTAGGATTTAAGCTTAAAGACAAATAGTGGAGAAGGTTTACGCAACAGGCTCCATAGCTAATACCTTATACGGATGCAAAATGCTGTTCATCGTTTCGAGTGCGCAACTGAAAGGCAAGAAACCTCGCTACGGTACGGAACTTTCTTACCACGAAGAGCACTGAGAGGGGGTAGTAGCCGGTCCTGCTTACTACATTGCCCGAGGAGCCAAAGCCCGAAGCACGGGCCGCTTACAACTCTCACTTTTGGGGACTGGTGCCAGCTATAAGCTGTCAGCAATACTACCGTTTTCCTTGAGATGCCTCTACCGACAAGGCAGATAAGGCGCTGCGTGAGAATGCTTCAGTTCTTTCTCATCATCCGTCACTCATTGCGCATCACTGCTCCTCGTCTTTACGAGAGGCACTTTGCTCTACACCTTGATCAGGCTATTGACTTTGGAGGATTTATGCGTATACTGGAATATAGTTCTAAAAACAAGAACGTGTGGGTGCAGCAGAAAACGTGAAAGGAGGTAGAAATGTGTAGAAAACCCTTGTTAGGGATCCTTATCGTGGCTCTGGTAGGAGTAGGCGTGTACGCACAGGGGATAGTAATAAATGAAGTGGCGTGGGCAGGCGCAGCGAGCAATACGCGTGATGAGTGGATCGAGCTGTACAACCCGACGGATAGTGCTGTTGATCTGAGCGGATGGACGCTCACGTTTGGTGATCGTGTGATCGATCTCGGAGAGGCGGCGAACACGATCGTTGAGCCAAGTGGGTACTTCCTGCTTGAGCGGACGGATGATGATACAGTATCCGATGTCTCAGCCGATCTGATCTACACCGGGGGATTGACCAATCAAGGAATGCTGCTGAGCCTGTTCGATCAGGCAGGAGCGGTAGTCGATACGGCGAACGATGGTCAGGAATCGTGGGCTGCGGGAACCGCCAAGGAAGGAGAGATACCGTACGCAACGATGGAGCGGATTGATCCGACCAGCCAGGATGTTGCCACCAATTGGGCGTCCAACAATGGCTTGATCACCTGCGGACACGACGCAGCCGGCGAGACGATAAACGGAACTCCACGGGCGAAGAACTCGGCGACAATTGTGTGGGAGACGGTTCCAACCGTGACGATCACGAACCCTTCTGAGGAAGGCCAGACCGTGAGTGACGACCTCGTCATTGCGTGGCAAGCGCAAGACCCGGACGGCGAGGATGGCTTGCTTCAGGCTGATATCTACGTCTCTGATGATGGAGGGAATACCTTCTCAACGAGCGTGAACGGACTGGTCGGTCATTCCTACGTGTGGAACACAACGGGAGTTGAAAACGGCGATCAGTACCTGCTGAAGGTGGCGGTGAAAGATATTGATGGGAACGTGGGTGAGGCAACGAGCCCGATGTTCTCGATCGCAAACTGAGCTCTATGAACGGTTAGGAGAAAGCTCACACAGTTTCTTGATCTCGTCTATGTGTGCGTACGCCTCTTCCTTGCCGGCATCGATTGCCTCTGCCACGTGCTTGAAATCGAGCATCGTGATCCAGCCCACCTCAGGGCGCAGGAGGATGAAGCGGCCATCGACTCGCTGGCGAGTCTTCTCCATCTGAAGGCGGGTTAGTTTGTGTGAGGTGATACCCTGGGATTGGAGGAGTGCGTCGAGTGTGGTCTTGACGCTGCGTGTGAGAGGAGCACCTGTATCAACGGCGATGACGACGTCGGCTCCCATGTCGATTGTGACGCTTGCCGGGACTTTGTCGATCACCCCACCATCGATCAAGTACCGTCCCTGATGCGCGACGGGGGAGAATGTCCCGGGAATTGCTGCGCTGGCGGTAACGGCTTTGTACAGTTTCCCCTCGGTCAACACGACCCGCTCTCCGGTCTCCAAGTCGGCCGCCACGACGGCAAAGGGGATCACGGTGTCAGAGAAGTCCTTGTTAGCGGTTAAGAGTGAAAATAGCTCATAGATGCGCGCCAGATCTTGAGGACAGCCATTGTTCGTGTGCCAGTCTGACCCGCGCATGTACTCGATGAGCCCGCGGCCGATAGCCTTCCGCACCTCGCGAATGGTGCTCTCTGAAACCTGTAGAAGCTCGTTTATGTTGATACAGGAAACGAGCCGACGCAACCTGTCAAGGTCCATTTCCAGCGCCCTAGCCGCACCGATAACGGCCCCCATGCTCGTTCCGCTGATAAAATCAATGGGAATGTCGTTCTCCGCCAACGCAACAAGGACACCCAAGTGAGCGAAGCCGCGTGCCCCTCCGCCGCCGAGGGCAAGGCCGATCTTTCTTCTCTGTGGCAAGACAATCCCCCCTTTGTCGGATGATAAACGGACAAAGGGGGGGAAGACAACTAGATTTGGATTAGTAAGGCATTCCGCCCGGCATTCCACCGCCCGGCATCGGCGGAGGTGTATCTTCCTTCTCCTTTATATCGGCGACGAGCGCGTCGGTGGTAAGGAGCATGCCCGCGATAGAGACGGCGTTCTGCAATGCAGAACGAGTCACCTTTGTTGGATCGATGATCCCAGCATCGAACATGTCACGGTAGGACTCGGAGAGTACATCGAATCCGACGCCCAGCTTCTCTTCCTTCACTCGCTCCACAATGATCGCTCCCTCGAAACCGGCGTTGTCCGTCAGCTGACGGAGGGGAGCTTCGATGGCGCGGCGGAGGATCTTCACTCCTACAACCTCGTCATTCTCAAGCTTGAGGTCGTCGAGCTTGCGGGCCGCGTTCAACAGAGCAGCACCGCCACCGGGGAGGATTCCTTCGTCTACCGCGGCTTTCGTCGCTTCAAGGGCGTCTTCCATGCGGTGCTTCTTCTCGGAAAGCTCAGTCTCGGTTGCGGCACCGACTTTGATTACAGCGACACCGCCGGCGAGCTTGGCTTTGCGCTCTTCCAGCTTCTCGCGGTCATAGTCGGAATCGGTGTTCTCGATCTGGGCATCGATCTGCTCGATGCGTCCCTTGATTGCGTCCGAGGAGCCGCTTCCGTCAACGATGGTCGTGTTTTTTCCATCGACCTTAACGCTCTCAGCGCTTCCGAGCATATCGAGCGTGCTGTCCTTAATCAGCATTCCCGCGTCTTCAGCGATGACGGTCGCGCCGGTGAGGATAGCTAGATCCTCGAGCATCGCCTTGCGCCGGTCACCGAAGCCAGGGGCCTTGACCGCACAGCTAGAGAAGGTTCCCTTCAGCTTGTTCAGGACCAACGTAGTCAGCGCTTCGCCGGTGACATCCTTGGCGATGACCAACAGCGATTTCCCACTCTGGGCGACTTTCTCGAGCAACGGAACGAGATCGGCTGCGTTCTTCAGCTCCTGATCAGTGACCAGGATGTAGGGTTTGTCGAGGAGGACCTCCATTTTCTTGGGGTCGGTCACGAAGTAAGGCGAGATGTACTCGCGATCGAACTGCATCCCTTCGACGACGTCGTAGTAAGTGGCGATTGTCTCAGAATCTTCTACGGTGATTACGCCGTCCTCGCCGACCGCTTCCATGGCATCGGCGATGATCTTCCCGATTGCCTCATCATTGGCGGAGATCCTGGCTACCTGCGCGGTCTCGTCCTTCGTCTTGAGAGCGCGGCTCTGTTCTTTCAGCCCCTCGACGATCTTCTCCGCGCCCTTCTCCAATCCGCGCTTCAGTTCCATCGGATTTGCGCCAGCAGCGAGGTTCTTGAACCCTTCCTCGATCATCGCGTGCGCGAGAATCGTCGCTGTGGTCGTCCCGTCGCCGGCAATATCGTTGGTCTTGGAGGCGACTTCCTTCACGAGCTGCGCACCCATGTTCTCGTAGGGATCCTTGTACTCCTGCTCCTGAGCAATGGTCACACCATCATTCGTGATGTCCGGGCTGCCAAATTTCTTGTCGATAATCACGTTTCGACCACGTGGCCCAAGCGTAATTCGTACGGCATCTGCCAGCTTGTCGATTCCTGCCTTCATGTGACGACGTGCTTCATCGCCGAATATTACTTCCTTTGCCATGTTCGATTCCCCCTTTACCTACTCAATGACCGCGAGAACGTCGCTCTCTTTCACCAGCAAAAGCTTCTCGTCATCCATTTCGATCTCTGTGCCAGCGAAGCTGGAAACGACGATCTCGTCACCTTTCTTGACGGTGAACTTCTCATCGGTTCCCAGTTCTAATACCTTCGCGCGCACTACCTTTTCGCTCTTCGCGCTCTCCGGAAGGACAATCCCTCCTGAGGATTTCCTCTCTTCCTGTTCTACCTTCTTCGCCAGGATTCGCTTTCCCAATGGCTTGATCTTCATCCTTCTATCCCCTCCTTACGGGTTTGTTAGCACTCTCAGGTCTAGCCTGCTAAACACATTGTAACCGGGGACCTTTTGCACGTCAAGAGCAAGGGCGAAGTTGTTTTGCATAGCGGAAGAAGGTACATTAGTCCCATGCCATCAGGTAGAACACATCTACGGATTGAGATGTTCGTCTTCGTAGCGTGCGTTGCCTCCGGTGTGTACTTATTTCAAGTGGGACTTGTACGTTCCGTGTACATCGGTGTTTTTCTCGGTTCGTATCTCTTTTCCAGCCTTTTCCTTAGCCCTGATCTTGACTTGAAGGGCAGCGATTCCTTTCGGCGTTGGGGGGTCGCACGTGTGATGTGGGTCCCCTATGCTCGCCTGTTCCGTCACCGTGCACTGTCACATCACATCATCCTCGGGCCGTTGACACGCATTGCCTATCTGGGAGCGATCGTGTCACTTGTATTGATTGCCGTCCTGCATCTCACTGGTTGGCAGGTACGGTTCTCCGTCCCGCAATGGCCGATGATTGCTGCTCTACTCTGTGGGCTCTATCTGCCAAATCAGATCCACACGGTAGCCGACACTGTGTGGTCGGCTCTTCATAGGTACTAGGGTGTTGTGATGCGCTTTTCGCACCACTATAATACAAGGTATGAAAGAATGGACTCTGTATCTGATCTCGGTTGTAGCGGTGATCGGGGCGATAGTGTTGTGGCAGGTGGCTGGGCCGTACTACGAAGTCGGGATTGCGTCTTGGTACGGTCCCGGTTTCCAGGGAAACCGGACGTCCAACGGCGAAGTCTACGATATGTACGGCATCAGCGCGGCCCACAAGACGCTGCCTTTTGACACAATAGTGAGGGTGGTGGATCTGGATACAGGGAGAAGCATAGTCGTGCGAATCAACGACCGTGGTCCATTCATCGCAGGAAGGATAATTGACCTTTCGAAAGGGGCAGCCGAGAAGCTAGGGATCGTCGACAAGGGGATTGCCCATGTTGGGCTACGCATCGTACGCTGGCCGGCGGGTGAGTGATCCGTCACTCGAGCGCAAGGAAGACAGGAGTGATGAAGCGATGGGACTTTCAGTAAGTGAGATGCGAAAAGGGATGGTGATCCTCTACGATGGAGAGCTCTACGAGATCGTGGACTACGAGCACTCCAAGAGGGGACGGAGCGGAGCGATTGCACGCACGCGACTGCGACACCTGAAAACTGGGCGCAACCTCTCTACCACGTTCAAGGGTTCGGAGAACACAGAATCCGTCTTTCTCGAATCGCGCCCTCTGCAGTACCTGTACAACGATGGCAAGAATTACGTATTCATGGATAACGAACGATTTGACCAGTTCCCTGTATCGGCTGAGGTGCTAGGAGGACAGGCTAAGTTCATCGTGGAAGGAATTGACGTTATTGGTCAATACAATGCAGATGCGTTGGTTAAGGTGGACCTCCCGAATTTTGTCGAATTGAAGGTGGTACACACCGAGCCAGGCGTGAGAGGGGATACCGTCTCCAACGTTGAGAAGCCAGCGACGCTGGAGAGCGGCACAACGGTGCAGGTTCCCCTTTTCGTCAAGGAAGGAGATGTCTTGAAAATAGATACACGCAGTGGAACATATGTAGAACGTACTTAAAAGGAGGGATTATGGCGGAGAGAAAAGTAGAGATCGTTGATGAAGACGGTCTAATCACGATATCGGAAGATGTGATCGCGGCTATTGCACGGATAGCTGCAGGGAAGGTTGACGGGATCGCACTCTCCACCGGTGGCACGGGGGGGATAAAGAGTTTCTTCGGTGGTGAAGACCTCTCGCCGACTATCAAGACCGAGCTTGTAGAGGGCGGAGTACACGTTGAACTTCGCATCACTGTAGAATACGGGTATCCGGTTCACGAAGTCGCACGGGGCATCCAATCTAACGTGCAGATGGACATCGAGAAGCTTTCCGGAGTCACTGTGACTGGAGTCGATGTCTTCGTGCGGAAAGTCGTCCCACCTCATACACTAAATGAGAACATCGACGAAGAATGAGGAGGATAGAAAAATGGTGGACTTAGAGAAGGGAAGTGTAGGCATCTCCAAGGAAGTTGTGACGGCGATTGCTGGAATCGCCGTTTCCGAAGTTGAAGGAATAGCCAACCTCCGTCCCGGTGATGGAGCCTTTCGTCGTGGCGAGGGGATGAAGCGGTACGTGGACACCGAAGTGGAAGGAGAGAACGTCAAAGTTACGGTGCGCATCACTGCTGTTTATGGCACCCCCATCCATAAAGTAGCAAAGCAAGTTCAAACAGGGGTGAAGACAGAGATCGAGCGAATGACCGGGCTGAAGGTGAGTGCGGTGAATGTGGATGTACAGCGCCTTATCGAGCCGCAGGAGCAATCTGAGGACGGTGAGGGAGAATGAGCCCGGTTCTCCTTGCTGTCGCGGTCTTTCTGGGAATCATCACCGCAGGTACGGGGGTCGGCTCTATCCTCTTTGCCACGGGGACGCTGTCACTCGTCTCTGCACAACAGTTTTTCACTACGCTTGCTGGAGAAGTGATCCTCTACGCCCTTGGGGGGGTACTCCTTGCTGTAAGTGTGCACTTCGCGTCCCTCTTCTACCGTGAACGTACACAGTTAGCACGCTTCACACAGGATGGCGAATGGGGAAAGATCGAGCTTTCACCGTACGCGCTGCGCGAGTTCGTGAGCGGCATCATGCATGAAGAGGTCGGCATCGATCGTTTTCAGGTACGACTACATCACATGGGCGATGGACTCTCGATAAGGATTACTACGATGCTCTCCCCGGAAGACAGGGTAGCTGAGATTGGAGAGCGTATCCAGGAGACCCTGTCGCGCCGTGTGGTGGAGCGCACCGGGGTTGAGGTGCGCCAGGTCTCCGTCCTCGTGAACAGCATGCGCGCACACGAGGAAGAACCACATGCGCCTGAGGAGCAGAATGAACTTAGTGATGCTTCCTAGGTTGATCGGCCTCCTCGTGGGTCTGTCAATAGGGATCCTTCTTGTCGTCGTTGGATGGCGCGTTGTCCTGATCCTGCTCGCCTTTGCTGTTGGTGGATATATTATTGTCGGTCTGTCTCTTGAACAGGGGAGCGCACTGGCGGTAAGGCTGCGTAAGCCCTACGTGCGCCTATCCCGGCCCTGATGCACAGAAGTGAAGCACGTGAGCTCGTACTTCACGTTCTCTACGAGCGGGAGTTTGTCAATACGTCGCTCGCGGAGATGGTCTCTGAGCTTGAGCTTGACGATCAGGGACAGTACATAGAGGAGACGCTGCGCGGGGTCGTAGATCGCCTCGCTGATCTCGACGAGATGATCGGGCACTACGCCGTCGGTTGGCGTGTGGAGCGGCTTGCAGTCCTCGATCGCAACATTCTTCGCTTAGGTCTGTATGAGCTATTGCATGCGCCGGACATCCCTGCGGAGGTAGCGATCAACGAGGCGGTGGAGCTTTCCAAAAAGTACGGAACAGAAAACGCACAGTCGTTCATCAACGGAATTCTCGACAGAGTGTGGAAGGATACTAGGATCTGAAGGCCCCCTGCCGGTCTCCCACGATTGATTTGAGGCTACAACATCGTGCGCACCTCTCCGATCACGTCCTTTCTGGTGATTACCGCCTGTTCGGATAGTGCGTTCCGCTTCTTTCGATAATCCTGCACATAAGTATCATCCTTAATGTAATTGCAATTGATATCGACGTTATACAAGGCCGATTGCAAAGCGGCTTCGGCCAATTGGGCCGAAACAGCCACGTCGCTTATGGCATTGGGGTTACCGATTTGTGGTAGACGACGGTTTAAATCAAGCACGCGGTAGCACGTCTTTGCCGTCCGGTAGGGAACCTCGTTAGCTTGTTTAAGAGCGGTTTGGAGTTGTTCCTTTCGTCTGGATTTCTCTTCTTGTGTGCCCTTCGGTAACCGGTAACAGCCTATCACTGCATTATAGGCTTGGATATCTTCATCAATCGCGTTCATCAATTCCTGTCGCAGCTTGAGCGCCTCTTTCAGAATGGCCTTTATTTCCTGTTCATGTTGAGCGAACTTCTCCTTGCCGATAGTCAGGTTGCAGACCATCATCACCAGGGATGCCGCCATCGCTCCGGAGAGGGCGGCGACGCTCCCTCCCCCTGGTGCGGGTGCCGCTGAGGAGAGTTCTTCCAAGAAAGCACTGATGGTCGTGTTCTCATAAGTGGTTTGCACTATTTCCTCCTTTGAGAGCTTACTTGCTTAAACTATGTTTAGTAGCTCGGTTTTGGTTTTTCAGGCTCCACCTTAGGTTTCAACCATTTCACCGCGGAGAGCCCGTAAACCTCTACGTCGCCCGCCTTCGCATCCCCG
>JAYEFP010000085.1:0-2669 GCA_034715975.1 Candidatus Bipolaricaulota bacterium
CCAATAGAGGGTGGTTTGAGTGCAATTTCGCAAGGTGAGGCCGAAAAAAGTCGCTACTATTGTTGCTGAGCAGATCATAGAGACGATAAAGGATGGAAGCTTCCCTGTGGGGAGCAAGTTGCCATCAGAGTTTGAGCTTGCTGAGCACATGGGGGTGAGCCGCCCGACGATTCGTGAGGCGCTCTCTGCTCTCACTGCTGTCGGCCTGATTGAATCGAAGCCGGGCAGCGGAAACTACGTGCGCAATGGGACATCCCCCATCGATACCATCGGACAAGAGGCCGTTCTCGTATTAGAGAATGAGTCGAGCTGCATTGAAATTATGGAGGCGCGCGGGCTGTTCGAGCCGCCGGTGGCCGGCTTGGCGGCCAAGAAGCGAACGGAAGACGATGTTGAGGATCTTCGCTTGCTACATGAGAAGCTGGGGCACATGGCGAAGAAGGGGGATTTCGATCCGTATTTTGCGATGGACAAGGAGATTCATCTGGCGATCGTTGCTGCGTCGCACAATTCCCTTGTAGCGGGTGCTCTCATTCCGCTGATCAATACGATGGATCAGAAGCTATACCGTGAGTTTACGCAGGATTACTACTTCAAGAACAAACTCGGATTGGAAGATGTGGCAGCCCTGCACGACGAACTCATTCAGGCAATCGTTGACCAAGACAGTGAGCTTGCCACGCAGAAAATGCGCGAACACTGGGAGCGGATGCAGACAGCTGTTTCTTCGCAATAGCTTGAGGGAGGATGATGAATCAGCGCAAGCTAGTGGATCTGCTGCCACGCCTGACTCCGATGCTTGCCGTTCTCCTCGCCCTTCTCGTGGGTGCGGTGATGCTCGCCCTTCTGGGAACGAATCCATGGGAAGCGTACAGGGCGTTGTTTGTCGGTGCATTTGGAAGTACGAACGCTCTTGCTGATACAATCGTAAAGGCAACCCCTCTTCTTTTCGTTGGTCTTGGCATCGGGCCTGTTAAGCAATAGCGCAGCCAATCTCTCATGGAATAGGTCTGAGAAGATGCATTCCAAAAGCGTTTCTTCTGTGCGCTCTCAGATAACTCGAAAATTTCCATGATTCTTCCATTGTTTTTTTGCCAGCGGCTATGCTACCATACAGCTTGGCTAAATGACAATCTGTGCAGTGAGGAACAGTACGGAGTTTCTCGACAAAGCGCGAAAGCGTGGGGGGTAGTGTTAGCTATCGTACCGATTAAGACTAAGCCACTTCCGAGTAAGCAATCATCCGAATTTCCACTCTCGAAAAGAATTAGTGCTTCTTCGGCCCTTCTGGACTCATCTGACACAGCTAACCCATCTCAAACGGGATCTGGAACGGAAGGTTATCGACTGGGCATAGACTCTGCGATTGAACAGAACCACTCTCGTGCCTCAGACGACGGGATAGTCCGTCGTGTATCTCATGTACCCAGGGAATCGGTGGATGTTGCGGTAGCGGCAAGGCGCAATCTACTCGAACGTACCACAAGAAGGGGGTGAGAAAAGCGCAAATAACTTGAACAACAAATGGTGCAGTCCAAGCTTTAAGGAGGATTAGATGTTTAAGAAAGTAGTTGTAAGTGTAGTGTCTGTTCTGTTGATGTTAAGCGTGATCGGATTGGCACAGGGTTCTCCGGAATACGGAGGGACGCTGAAGGTTGCGATCTTTGACGAATCACCGATGCTCGATATGAGTATGACGACGGCTGATCTGTGCACGCTGATCGGACATCATGTCTTCGAAGGTCTGTTCGAGGATGACGGCAACCTCGAACCGCGACCACAACTCGTCGATACGTATGATATTAGCGATGATGGATTGCTGACCACGTTACACCTTCGCCATGGGGTATTATTCCAGAACGGGAAGGAGATGACCTCAGAGGATGTCTTAGCATCATTGAAGAGATTCATCGATTATACTCCTCGAGGACCGCTGCTTGCTCCTTTCCTGGATCATATAGCCGCCAGTGATGCCTACACTGTCGAGCTATACTTGAAGAAGCCCTGTGGTGCCCTTACGGCGATTCTTGCATTCACTAACGGTGGTGCAATCATCATCCCAAAGGAGATTGCCGAAGCCGGTGGAGATGAGCCACTTGCCCCCGAGAATTGCATAGGCACGGGACCGTACATGTTTGACGAGTGGCTGCCGGGCAAGTATCTGCGGTTGGTCCGCTTTGACGATTACGTCTCTCGCGGCGGCGACGCATTCGGTTATTGGGGCGCGCGCACTGCGTATCTTGATGCAATCGAGTTCATCCCCGTTCCTGAGGTTGGTACGAGAGTGGCTGGGCTCGAGTCCGGCACATATGATTATGCCACCGAGATTTCAGCTGATCTCTTCGATCAACTGGACTCCAAGGCAGATCTGCAGACTCTCGTTGTAAACCCTGCATCCTATCCTTACTACATCTTCAATACTAAGGAAGGCATCATGGCAAACGTCAAGATGCGTCAGGCGATCCTCGCTGCCCTTGACATGACGCCGATCATGCAGGCAGCGTTTGGCCCAGAAGCACTGTGGGACATCAGTGGATCAATATGAAGTGGACCCTGTTTAGCAGACCAGTGATCGGTCGTTCTTCGGTGGATCAAGCAGCGCATTGCTCTGCTCCTTGAATGGAATATACCTCGTCCGGTGTCCGGTCGTCAAGCCCTTGGTGAAACCG
>JAYEFP010000086.1:0-9594 GCA_034715975.1 Candidatus Bipolaricaulota bacterium
CTCCGATACTCGCAATGCCGGTAACAATCTTGGAGTTGCCATTGAAAGCAAGACGTTCTTGATACCTACGGTGCTTGTTCAGCATAACTGCCTCCTTCTTTGGCAGCCCAGCTACCTTCTGGAGGTCTGTGGCTTTGCGTCCCGGGATCACTCCCGGTTTACCTTTGCAGCGCGCTTCCTTTCGGAAGCGACGAATCTATGTTCCTCTGTGTCGTCCTTGAATAATCAATGCACGATCGACAGCTTCCTTACCGACTAATTCCTGCTCTAGAAGGACATCGCCCAACAGTTTCTCGGCAAATTTTCTCTTCTGAAGATCGAGGCCTTTGGATAGATCACCATGCGAAAGTGCTCCAAGATCGACCAAGATTTCTCCAAGTCGCTTTTCCCTTTCGAAGTGTTCCTCAAGAATAGAAAGGAGCACCGCGCTACGGCTTCTGCGCTCCCGTCTACCCTTTGCATCCACCTGTTCCATCAGGTACGCATCGTTTTCGCTGTAGTAAATCGTTGTCTGCATTTCACATCTCCCTTTCTCATCTTTCACAAAAGCAACAAGCCGAGTTGCCATTTTCCTCTGGCAACCCGGCTACCTTGACATACTTCTTTTTAAGGCCCGTGGCTTTGCGTAATTGCTCTATAGCAATCTTGCCCTTCTCAGAACCATCTCGTAAGTGTCGCTAGTATAGCATGATGGTATGGGCTTGTCAAGTCTTGTAGAAACCTTGCAACTGATCTCGATTTGCAGACTTCAGAGCCTAGCACTTGTGCCGCAAGGAGTATGTAATAAACATCACGTTCGTAAGCAGCGGTCAGCTGTCAGCGGTCAGATCGAAGCAAGGAGCGATCAGCAACAAGCGGTCGGGAGGCAGAAATCAGCTACCAGTTTACAGCATGAACGACGTTCACTCTCTATAATCACCCATTACCACTGTCCTTGTCTTCTCCTCCTTGCGCAAGGCACAAGCATTTCCTCACTCCCGTTCGCTTCGCTCAGCTCAAGGCCTGCCTGTACGTGCCCGCAGGCAGGGCCAAGACCGCTAAGAAGTGCAATCTTTCTTGTTCTCTCAAATCCTTGTGCTTTCTTGGCGCACTTCGCGTCTTTGCGTGAGACAAGCTTTTCCTCTCGCCCGTTCGCTTCGCTCAGCTCAAGGCCTGCCTGTACGTGCCCGCAGGCAGGGCCAAGACCGCCAAGAGGGAATTATGGGTTTCGCTTTTTCAGTCTACTCATGCTTTCCTTGGCGGCCTTTGCGCCATGTCTGTCATAACAAGACAACAGACAGGCCTTCGCGAGAGATAGGGGCTTTCCCGTTCCCCGCTCCGCATTCCGAGTTCCGCGTTCGTAGAGCGTTCCAGGCTCCGATCTCCGCGTTTAGAGATCCCGTTTCCGCGGTCTCGTCCCTGTCTCGTCGCTCATCACTCATTACTGATTACTGATTACTGTGTGTTCCCTCGCAACACGGACTGCCCAATCCTATACTTAGGACCGTTATGCAGAAATCCACCCCGATGATGGAGCAATACCTGCGACTGAAAACGGCGCATCCTGATGCGATCCTCTTCTTCCATCTGGGCGATTTCTACGAGGCGTTCTTCGATGACGCCAAGATCCTCTCAAGTGAGCTCGATGTCGTTCTGACGGCGCGCAACGGAACTCCGATGGCCGGTGTCCCCATCCGTCGTGGTGAAACGTACGTAAACAAGCTTCTGAAGCGTGGATACAAGGTTGCGATCTGCCAGCAAGTGGAGGACCCACGCAAGGCGACCGGACTGGTAAAACGCGAGGTTGTGCGCGTCATGACGCCGGGGACAACGATAGATGAGGGGACACTCGATGCCGGCAAGAACAATTACTTGTGTGCTCTTTCTTCCACTGAGAAGAAACATGGCTTGGCAGCGCTCGACCTATCGACCGGCGAGTTCACCTGCACCGATTCATCGGATATCGCCGAGTTGACAGACGAGATCTGTCGACTGACACCGAGTGAACTTCTCGTGCCTGAAGGGATGCCTGATCCTGTGGGAGATGCGATCCCTAGTATCCTCATTACTTCCCTTTCGCCAGAGGCTTTTGGTGCTACATCCGTCGTCGGTGCTAATTTGGGCCTAAGCGAACAGGAACTGCAGGCGGCAGGGGCGATCCTTAGTTATGTCGAGCAGACGCAGAAGCGTACGGTAGAGCATATTAGGCCACTGCAAGCATACTCCTTGCGCGACCACATGGACCTCGATCCATTCACTTTGAGCAGCCTGGAACTGGTAAAGCCCCTGCGCGAAGGGCAAGAACGCGGCACTCTGCTGCACGTCCTCGATCACACAGTGACCAGCATGGGCCGCAGACGCCTGAGACGAGCGATCCTTGCGCCACTTGCCGATCGTGTGAAAATCGAGGCACGATTGGACGCAGTGGAAGCCCTGACAAAGGATGACATGCTGATCGAGGAGTTGCAGTCTCTGATCAGAGATGTGCATGACCTGGAGCGGCTGATCGGTAAACTAGGAGCATCACGGATCCGTCCGCTCGATCTTCTCCTGTTGCAAAAGACCCTTAAGCAGGTTCCGCTGGTCGCCCAGAAGCTGGCTTCGTACAGTGGCAGCGCAGACCTTCTTGATACCGTCAAAGAAGACCTGGCAAGCGACAAGGTCACCCCATTGTGCGAGAACCTTGGGGAAATGCTCGTTGAAGAACCGCCGGTAGATGCACGCGATGGTGGTCTGATTCGTGATGGATACGATGAGGAGCTCGACAAACTGCACAACGAGGAGCGTGCGCTCCGGGCGCAGATTGCGAATCTCGAAAGTACGGAGCGCGAACGCACGGGTATCTCGTCGCTCAAGGTAGGATACAATCGCGTCTTTGGCTACTACATCGAGATTACCAAGACACATCTTAATGACGTACCACCAGAGTATGCCCGCAGGCAAACACTCGCTAACGCAGAGCGATTCATTACCAACGAGCTGAAGGGCTACGAGGAACGAATATCGTTTGTTAAGGAGCATGCTCTCTCATTAGAGATAGAGCTGTTTGAGCGTGCGTTGAAAAGCCTGGCCTCCGAGATTCCACTTCTGCAATCTATCGCAAATTCCCTCTCGCAGCTTGACTTTCTCCTGTCGCTGGCAAGCGTCGCTCGGCACAACGCCTACACACGCCCGCTCTTCACGGAGAAGCACAAGATCAGTATCCGCGGGGGGCGTCATCCCGTGGTAGAGCAGGTGGAGGAATTCGTTCCCAACGATCTCGTCCTCGATCAGGACAAGGACCTGGTTATCCTCACTGGCCCGAACATGGCCGGAAAGTGCCTTGTGGAGGACACACTGGTGTTCACCAATCAAGGAGTGAAGCCTCTATCGGCACTTCGGCCTCCTGCCAGCCGTGCGGATACGTTCACTGAGTTGGAGGAGATTGCGGTCCGGGGGCAGGCGGGAATAACTCATGCATCGCATTTCTACGATGGCGGTTTTTCTCCTGTCTTGCGGATACATACTCGACTTGGTTTCGAATTGACAGGTACACCCGCCCACCGCCTGTGGATCCGCAATGTCGATGGTACCGAGGGTTGGAAGAGCATTGCCGAGATCTCCTCGGGAGACGTTGTCGCGTTGGAGCAGAAGTCTGACTTGTGGGGGAACAGATTGCGCGTGCCGAATTCAGTGCCTGATATTTCGCCGCGAGCGAAGCGGTATCGATTGCCCAATCAGCTTACAAGCGATCTTGCGTATCTTTTTGGTCTGTTAATCGGTGATGGTAGCCTAACGGGGAGAAATGTCGTGCGCTTCAGCACGGGCGACACGTTTCTTGGTGAGGAATTCAAGCGTATTGTCTTCGAGCAGTTCGGTTATCAAGCAGGCTTTACAACCAAGGAAGGCACCGATGCACGTGGCTGGTACGTTACTAGCCAGCAAATCCGGGCGCATCTGGCGCAACTTGGTTTAGGGTACGCGGGCGCACAGAACAAGAGCGTGCCGTGGAGTGTTCTACAAGCTCCAAGAGATATCGTTGTTGCGTTTCTTCAGGGTCTGTTTGATACGGATGGATCAGCAGATAAGCGATACGGTAATCTTGAACTCTCTACAGCTTCAGCAACTTTGTCCCATCAAGTCCAGATGCTCTTGCTCAACCTGGGAATTGTCAGCACGCGCCGGGTCAAGCAGACATCTCGGTTGCCCGCCTTTCGAATGAGTATCAGGGGCGAAGCGGCTCTCGTTTTCTATGACAAGATTGGCTTCCGACTGAAGCGCAAACAAGCTCGGAGAAGATTCGCGTCTGCGATTCGAAGGCCGAACATCGGGGGAATACCTCATCTGGCTCCGACACTCAAGAAAATCCAGGAACGGATCGTTTCGATCACAAATAAGCCAGTAACGCTGAAACATGTTAAGCGGATCAACTCGATTTTCTATACTTATGTGCCCAACGGTCGCAACCCCTCTTACAGCAAGCTTGCAGAGCTAGCAAGTTACTGCCAACAAAACGGAGTGCCCTGCGAGGAGATTGATACACTGCTGCGAAACCGATACTTCTACGACTCAGTCGAGTCCGTCGAGCCGGCGGGTATCAAACAGGTCTACGACTTGAGCGTGCCGGACGGCAACGCTTACGTTGCGGCTGGGTTTGTCAGTCATAACTCCGTCTATCTGCGGCAAAACGCGTTGATTGCGCTGATGGCGCAGATCGGATCGTTCGTCCCCGCAGCAAAGGCGACGCTCCCCATCGTGGACCGCATCTTCGCCCGAGTAGGAGCGAGCGATATGCTCATCTCGGGCATAAGCACATTCATGATGGAGATGCTGGAGGTGGCGACAATCCTCAAACGCGCCACCAAACGCAGTCTGATCATCCTTGATGAGATGGGGCGAGGAACCAATACGTTCGACGGGGTGTCGATCGCCTGGGCAGTGGCCCGCGAGTTGGCCACACACGTGGGGGCAAAGACTCTCTTTGCCACTCACTATCAGGAGCTGACTCGCCTTGCAAGCGAGGTCCCTGCGATCGTCAATCAGCACGTCGCCGTGAAGGACTTGGGAAAGGACTTAGTCTTCCTGCACCGTGTGGAGGCGGGCGTAGCAACGGGGAGCTATGGCGTGCACGTCGCCCGTCTCGCGGGTCTCCCGGATCGCGTGACGGAGACCGCCGACCGTATCCTAAGCGAGCTATTGGAGGAGGCTCCTCTCTCACGCTTGGGAAGGTCGGACCCGCGCGCGGAAGTGATTCCTCTCTTCGGCACCGAGGATCATCCTGTGTTGAAGGCACTGCGCAAGGTCGATGTGAACAACCTCACTCCGCTAGAGGCACTGGAGATCATTGCCCAGCTGAAAGATCGACTGTAGAAACGCACTCCCGGATTGTTCCTCATTAGACGCCAGACTGGCTTCTCATCCTATCACGAAGTGTCGCTTCTGTGTTGTCTAACCAACGCCACCATGCTAAAATGCTTGAGACAACTGTTTACCAAGGAGGTTTGTTGATGGAAAAGAAGTATGCGATTCTCGGTGTATTGGTGCTGCTATTGGCAACAACTGCTGCCTTTGCTGGCGGCGTGGATACGGCGTTCTACCCGGCAGGTGATTACACAATCGCGGTTCTCACTAATACGACCGGCGCAGCGGTGACCGGGCTACATGTAGAGTTCGATCAGGAAGTGACGATAACGAACAAGATCGAGATCGGAGGTTACCTGCCAGCCACGGGTGAACTGACAGGGACGACGTTCAACTTCGCGGGTGGCAGCCTTGTCGCAGCCGGCGGCGTGGAACTCGACTGGCAACCCGCCGATGCAAAGCCCGTTCTTATCTCATGGCTGGATAACGGAAAGCCCGTAGGGGTACCTTACTTTACGTCCCTTGATGTATTCGGGCTGTTGCTTGGCCAGGGGATCGTCGCAATGCGCGAGGCGAATCCTGAGGGGCTGAACGCGTTATTCACGCAGTTCTTTGCCGACAACAAAGACTACTTCGAGCAGGTCTCTCAGTCGCTTGGAATGCCACTCGAACAGTCCTTGATGCCGATAATCATGGCCGCACCAGCGGAAGGGATCGCCAACTTCTTCAGTACATTGGTTGGAATGCTCGGCGCGACTTCGCTGGATGATGTCTTGCACGGGGATGTCGATTTCTCGGCGCTACTGGTGCTACTTGGTTCGTAAGAAACGCGGGGGAGGCTCACGTCTCCCCCACCCAACTCTTGGTAGGAAGCTGCTGCTGTTTGCAGGGCTGTTTTTGAGCCCGTCCGTCGTTTGCATGGCACAGGACGCCGCTGAGAGCGCGAAGCACATGACGGCTCAGGAGATCGTCGATCAGATACTCACTTTTATCTACAGCCTCGGACACCTGATCGGCCAAGGCGTGGTAAAGCTTGTAGTGGCTGTCCTCCCTTCGCTGCAGTTCCCAAGTGACCTCGTCGATCCGATAGGCCTCCTAGCTATCCTCACAATCTTCCTTGCGGTGGCCGCAGTCGCCAAGAAACTTGTATGGATCGTAGTTATCGTTGGATGGGCACTCATTCTTGTCCGCCTTATCCTGGTGATAGTGCAGAACTACGTGTAACGAATAGCTCTCAGCGATCAGCTTTCAGCCGTTAACTCAAAGCATTGGATTACTTCTGTCCCATCAGATGTTCATTCCCTCGTTTTAGCTATTGCCTTCTTGGCGTTCTGTCTGTCAGAACACCGCAACTGACAGGCCTCTGTGCCTTCGTGTGAGAATGCTTTTCGTTCCACATTCCGAGTTCCGCGTTCCACATTCCGAGTTCCACGCTCCGCGTTCCGCGTTCGTAGAGCCTTCCGCCTTCTCTCATCACTGATTACTCGTTCCCACCTCTTTACTCCAGGGCTCTGTACAGCGCCGCGTAGTCGCAGGATGGGTTCCAGAACAGGTATCCATCGGCACCAACTTCCTTTGCTGCTCGCACCTGATTACGAATGTAATCCTCCATCGTCATTCCCACAGGAATGTAGCGATCGAATGCCTGCAAGAATGGCCGAAATGGCGTTGTCACTCTCTTTTCTCCCGTCGTTAGTGCGTCCTTTACCACTTTGTATGGATCGTCCTTGTAGCGCTGCTCACTGTAATGCGACGGATAAAGCATCGGAGAGATGAAGTCAACATGCGGGGCGATGCCTTCCAGCGATTGACCGATGGGATCGATTCCCTTCTTGTTCCAGTTCCATAGCACGCGCCCAAATACGTCAACCGATAGCTCGACGTGTCCATTCAGCAGGCGCCTAGCGGAAGCGAGGAACGCGTTCACTGCCGTGTAGCGTGCGTCATATACGGGGGCGAGGCTTCCACCATCTGCATAACGAACATAGTCAAACTGGAGCTCATCGAAGCCCAGCGATGCCGCTTCCTGAGCAATCTGTAGGTTGTAGTTGATTGCTATCTTGTTATCCGGCGCGATCCACGGATCGCTATTCCCGAGGTAGGTCGCTAGCTTCGGGTCGTAAAAGAGCACCTGGCGCGCAATGACATAAATACCATTTGCTTTGAGCATCCTGATCAGGGCAGACATGTCTACCCGCCCCGTGGAGGCATTCATGTTTATTGCTAGTGGAACTCTGCTCGCATACGTGATTTCGCCGTGCATGTTCTTGACGTTGATCACCACTGCGTTCAGCTTCCCTTCTCGCGCAGCGTCCATCACCCCAACGAGCACTCCCTCCTTTGCCACGGCGTAGGAGGTCAGGTAGACGCCAATTCGGCTGTGTGGAGAGACCCCTAAATACGTCAATGGGGAGCCTTGATCGATGCGAACCCCGACAAAGAGAATGGCAATGAGAACAACAAACAGGAAGCGAGAGGCGGCATGTTGTTTCATGCACACAGTGTACGGGCCCAGGAGACACGCCGTGGTCATGATGGTGCACAGCACAGGGGACGTTGAGCACGTATTCCTACCGGACGAAGTAGGGGGATGAGAATGCGCGTACGTCCCCCTCCCCTTGCCGTGGCCACAGTCTGCCGCAAGATGCGAAGTATGCGACTAACGCAACCCAATGGTATGATCGAACGATTAGCCCTTGGAGCATCCTATCCCTAATAGACTCGGGCAATTGCCTTCGGATCTCTTCACTTCTTCCACACATCACCTTCACCGGGTCTCCAGAGCCTATTGTTACACTAGCAAGGATTAGTAAGTGGCGGTTTGGCCGATTGTTGGAACAGCCGCTATAATCGTTCGGCTATTCTGGAGTTTAAGCAAACAAGGAGCAGAACACATGAAACGTATATCGATGCTTGTCTTTCTCACTGTCATGACACTGGCAGTGATCGGCTTGGCTGGAGGAACGCATGACCCTATCCTGATCCTGGGGAACAGCGACTTCACTGTTGACAATGGTGTTGTCGGGGGAACAGGGACACCTGATGATCCTTACATCATCACCGGTTGGGAGATCAATGTTCCACAAAGCGCCAAGTATGGCATAAAGATCGAGAACACAAACGCGGACTTCGTCTTGCGTGGTGTCATCATTCGCGGCGCAATGGCGGCGGACGGAGCAGCGATCCATCTTGGCTTTGTCAGCGGTGGAAGACTGGAGAGCTGCATGATATCCGACTCCCGCAACGGAATCGAGATCGCATCTTCATCGGGCGTCACCTTGACGGGAAACGTTCTCTACATCCAGGGTATTGGTCTACGAGTAACCGGCGAAACTGCACGGGAGTATGACCTGGCCATCGATGAGACGAACGAGCTGAACAACAACCCAATCCGCTATGTCTACGGCAAGGATAGCGAGACGGTCACGGGAATCACGTCGAATAATCTGTACTTCGCTGCTTGCAAGAACATGACGATCACGGGCAACACAATCACGAATGGAGATGGCATACAACTGGCGTTCGTCGAAGACTCACTCGTCAGCGGGAACGAGGTCTACCGGACAAGCCCTGTCCTCACCGAGCATGGAATCAGCCTCTATCGCTCCGATGGAAATACGGTTACGAACAATGTCCTGCAGAACAACCGTCTCGCCGGAATGTACGTGTGGCTTTCCTCGCACAATGAGCTTACAGACAATCAGTTCTTGGCAAATGATAGCGGGCTGATCCTTGCAGCATCCGATGACAATCAGGTGTACAACAATATGGCGTTCGCCAATCCTGTAGGGATCGAAGTACGCGCCGGCTCGACGACAAATGACATTGCTCGCAATATCGTCACCCATGCGAACACAAAGTACGGCATCGTCCTCGACCAAGCCGCGGAGAACATCGTGGAGACAAACGTAATAACGGACGCCGAAACAGGCATTCGCCTTGACGAGCAAGGCAACAATAACACGATCGAGTCGAACACGATAGTCAAGGCGGCATATGCGCTGTCAATCAGCGGTTCGAACAACGAAATCAACGGAAACCTCATCGCACAAAACACCCGCGGGATCCTCTTCCCTGAGACGTACGGCAAGGTGATCGTGCGCGGGAACTCGATTCACGACAACGTGTTCTCAGACAACAGCAATCATATCTACCTAAATAACGATTCGCAGTCAAACCAGATGTACCTCAACACATTCCTCGGCGGAGGCACGACACTCGTGGAAGACTACGGAAATAACACATGGACGGTAAACGACCAAGGCAACTATTGGG
>JAYEFP010000087.1:0-9553 GCA_034715975.1 Candidatus Bipolaricaulota bacterium
GATGCAGGGCGACAACGATGACGAAGCGGGCCCGTCTATCAACGATCGCATGCATCCGTTCGAGGAGGAGAGCGTTGTTGCGTTCATAGTCGACCGGTTCTCCCGAATAGCGCGCCGATCGCACTCCTGGTTCTCCCCCGAGGGCATCGACCTCCAATCCGGCATCGTCGGCGAGGACACAGAGCCCTGTCTGTGACGAGATTGACCGTGCTTTCAATAGCGCGTTATCGCGAAAGGTCTCTCCATCTTCCTCAACCTCGGCGAACGGGCGATCAGCAACAGAAAGGAGCTTCATACCCTTGACATCGGCTAGAAGCTCCTTCAGTTCTCTAATTTTCCCTTTGTTCCTCGTTCCGAGAAGGAGGATCATCTAGAGACAACAGGGGTCAGGTTCAGCGTGTCAGCAAAGTGACACTTGACGAAGTGCTCATTGCCGAGGTCGCGATAGATCGGTTCCTCGGTCTTGCAGATATCCTTTGCGTATTGACAGCGCGGATGGAAGTAACAACCGGATGGAGGATTAACCGGGCTTGGGACGTCTCCCTCAAGGAGTATTCGCTCCACGTTGTAGTCCGGATCAGCAACCGGTACAGCTGACATTAGCGCTTCGGTGTACGGGTGCTTCGGGTTTCCGAAGAGCTCTTCTGTTGTTGCAAGCTCGACGATCTTCCCGAGGTACATAACCGCCACGCGGTCACTTATGTGTTTGACCACGGAGAGGTCATGCGCGACAAACAGGTACGTGAGACCAAACTCTTCCTGCAAGCCCTCCATCAGGTTGAGCACCTGCGCCTGAATGGACACATCGAGTGCGGACACTGGCTCGTCAGCGACAATCAACTGTGGGTCAAGAGCCAACGCACGAGCAACACCTATGCGTTGTCGCTGTCCACCGGAGAACTCATGTGGGTAACGCTTCATGTGGTCTGGCTTCAGGCCGACTGCAGCAAGGAGCTCTCGCACGCGTTCCTCGCGTTCCTGCCCCTTGGCAATCTTGTGCACAAGGAGGGGCTCGCCCACGATCGAACCAACAGTCATACGTGGGTTAAGTGAGGAATAAGGATCCTGAAAGATGATCTGCATGTCCCGGCGCAATGCCTTCAACGTCTTACGCGGTGCCTTGGCGACATCGACCTCTTTGTAGTCACCGTCTGTGCCAAGCTGCTTACTCTTGAAAACGATTTCTCCTGCTGTTGGCTCAATCAATCGAAGGATGGAACGCCCCGCGGTCGTCTTTCCACAACCACTTTCACCAACCAAACCGAGAGTCTCTCCCTCTTTGATGTATAAATCGACGCCGTCGACCGCCTTTACCTGCGCCACGACACGCCGCAACAGCCCCTTACGCACCGGAAAGTGCTTCTTCAGGCCCTTAACGTCCAGTAGAATGTTGTCAGAAGACAAGCGCAATCACCTCTTTACGTGTATAGCCAGCAGGAGACCAGGTGTCCGGGGGCTTCTTCTTTGAGCGTCGGTACCTCTCTCTTGCAGATATCCATTGCATGCGGACACCGCGGCTCAAACCCACAACCGTCAGGAACATCAAATGGATCAGGCACCACACCCTTGATCGGGATGAGGCGCTCTTTCTTAGTTGTTGTAAGGGATGGGATGGAGTTCATTAATCCCTGTGTGTACGGGTGCTTGGGATTGTGGAAGATCTCGTGTACGTTGCCAGACTCGACGATCTTTCCCAAGTACATAACGACGACATCATCGGCCATGTCGGCGATGACTCCCAGGTCGTGCGTGATAAACTGAATCGATGCCTTGAAGTCGCGCCGCAAGTCGTTCATCAGATCGAGCACCTGTGCCTGAATAGTTACATCAAGTGCGGTCGTGGGTTCATCGGCAATCAATAGGGAAGGGTTGCAGGACAGGGCCATGGCGATCATCGCTCTCTGTCTCATTCCACCGGAGAGCTGATGTGGGTACTCGTCGACCCGTTGTTCCGGCACAGGTATTCCCACTGCATGAAGCATTTCAATCGCCTTCTGCTTTGCTGCATGCTTATGTAGGTGCTGGTGGAGGATGATGGCTTCCATGATCTGGTTCCCGATGGTATACACCGGATTCAGGGAGGTCATCGGCTCCTGGAAGATCATCCCAATCTCGTTTCCGCGAATCGACCGGTATTCACGACCCTTCGTGTTCAGCTTTGTAAGATCAGTCTCTTTACCATTTTGAGAATAGATGATCTCGCCTGCAGCGATCTTCCCCGGGGGACTCTGGACGAGGCCCATGATGGAAAGGGCGGTCACTGATTTACCGCATCCACTCTCTCCCACTATACCAAGTGTCTTCTCCGGTTCGATGGTGAAATCAACACCGTCTACCGCCCGTACTACACCATCTTCGGTGTAGAAATACGTCTTGAGTCCTCTTACATCAATTAGCGGCACCGACCTTCCCTCCTTTGTACAGACTATCTACATGACCGACAGAATAAAACCGAGAAGCATAAATACCCCTGCCAGGATAGAAGTGGCAGTACGCTTCGGGTCCCTTGTTTCGTCGCGTCCGAATACAGTGCTCGACATCCCGGAACCGAATGCACCACCCAGTCCGGAATGTTCGCTCATCTGCAGCAGAACCAGCCCTGTTATGGCAAAGCAATTCAGGAAGAACACAATCTCTAAGACCAATCTCAACATACGATACCTTTCCCTCACTTCGTGATTGTCGCGCCATACAATCATTTGGCGCATTTAGCGAACCATTATAGCATGAAACATGGACATGCACAAAGAAAGGACTTTCTTGCACCTGACCTCGGGTTTCCTTATGCTGTATCAGCGATCTTGAGTGCTGGAACGGGAGGTCTGCATTGCGCAAGCTCATCGTAGTAAGTGGTGGAGTCATTTCTGGACTGGGTAAGGGGGTCGTTGCTGCATCGATTGCTCTCATGTTCAAACTGAGCGGTTATCGCGTTAGCCTACAAAAGATCGACCCCTATGTAAACGTCGATGCGGGAACGATGAACCCCTACGAGCACGGCGAGGTGTTTGTGACACACGATGGGAAGGAGACAGACCTGGATATCGGTCGCTACGAGCGTTTCCTAGATGAGTCTCTCTCTGCAGCCAACTACATCACCACGGGTAAGGTCTACTGGAATGTCATCCGCCAAGAGCGCGCGGGCGCTTTTCTCGGCCAGACCGTGCAGGTGATCCCCCACGTGACCAATGAGATCAAGCGACTGATCGAGGTCCCCATGGAAGAGGGAAACGCGGAGATCAGCGTGGTCGAAGTGGGAGGAACCGTGGGCGATATCGAGAGCTTGCCGTTTTTCGAAGCTCTCCGCCAGTTGAAGGATGACCTCCCGCGGCAGGACACGTTCTTCATTCACCTTACACTCCTACCTCACCTGGCTAGCACTGATGAGGTTAAGACGAAGCCAACGCAACACAGTGTCAAGGAGCTACGCGCTATTGGCATCCAGCCCGATGCCATCGTCGCTCGCTGCGACCGCTCCCTTTCTGACTCGGTGAAGCGAAAGATCGCCCTGTTCTGCGACGTAAAAGAGGAGAACGTCATCGAAGATCCTGATCTATTCACGATCTACGACGTTCCCTTGCTCTTTGCCGATCAAGGAGTCGATCGGCTGATTGCCAGAGGGCTGGGCTTGAAGGAGCGTGTGGCGAACCTTGACAGGTGGAGGGAGCTCGTCTCGGTTCTCCATGCGCCGCAGAAGAAGGTGCGCATCGCCATCGTTGGTAAGTACGTGGAATTGACGGACTCGTACATTAGCATCAAGGAGTCGCTAGTACATGCGGGGATGCACCTAGGCGCGCAGGTAGAGATATCGTGGATCTCAGCAGAGGAGATAACCGCTAAGGGCGAAGCGGAGTTGCTGCGTGAAATAGACGGTCTGTTGATACCGGGTGGGTTTGGAGACCGCGGAGTCGAGGGAAAGATCGAGGCGGTCAAATATGCGCGCGAAATGGGAATCCCGTTCTTTGGGATCTGTTTGGGCCTTCAGTGTGCGGCGATCGAGTACGCGCGTGATGTGCTCGGGCTCACGCAGGCAAACAGCTCCGAGTTCGATCCGGAGACCCCCGATCCGGTGATCGACATCCTCGGAGAGCAAACAAGCGTCACCGACAAAGGAGGGACGATGCGCCTGGGCGCGTACGAGGCCGTGTTAAAGGAGGGCACAATCAGCAGGGCCTGTTATGCGCAAGAGCGCATCCATGAACGTCATCGCCACCGTTATGAGTTCAATCCTGTCTATAGAGAGCGTTTCGAGGGGGCGGGAATGCACGTGGCGGCGACATCACCGGATGGCCGCCTGACGGAGATCGTCGAGCTGGAAGGTCACCCTTGGTTCGTCGGGGTACAGTTCCACCCAGAGTTTCGCTCGCACTTCCTCTCTCCACACCCACTCTTTACTGGTTTTCTGAAAGCATGTCTGGCAAACGGATCTTCCTCCTCTTGATCCTGGTTGGGACAGGAATTGGGATATGGGTGCTGCTATCCTCGCCCGTTCCCGAGGGGACGTCTGCGCTGTCGCGGTCGAGCGGGATATCTCTTTTCGGGTACGACAAACAGGGAAAGATCACGTGGACCGTGCGCGCAAAGACAGGAGACATGAAAAAGGGAGAAGAGAGCACGATGTCTGGCGTCTCACTCTCTTTCGTATCCGGTGGCGAGGATGAGGTCAAAGCAGCGTGCGATACCCTCTTCTACTCGGGCGATGAGGCCAAACTCACCGGGAACGTCGCACTCACCGAGAAGGGAGGAATCCACCTTGTTACCGAGAGCGCCGACTGGGACACAACGACGCGGGAGATTAGCTCATCAGACGTGACGATCAAAGTGCAATCGGGATCTCTTACGGCTCCGATGTTCCGCTACCAGACAGATGAGCGGCGGGCAGTCATGAGTGGCGGGGTACACGCCAGGGTTGATGGGGCATCCGTTCTCACGGTTGATGGTGATGAGGCGGAGGCACATGCCGATTTGATCAGCATAACGGGTAATGTGCAAGTGTACGTGAGGGAAGAGACGTACACCGCTGATCGCCTTGAGTACTCCCCTAAGGACGATGTTACGACGCTTTCGGGGGGAGTGGTTGGCACGCTTGAGTATGGGGCGATCACCGCCGATGAGCTAGTCATCAACAAGAACGAGATATCAGCGAGCGGAGGCGTACACATCAGCCTGGCGAACGGCTTTTTCGGAGGTGCTGATGGCACTTGAGGCAAAGGATCTTGTCAAAGAGTACTCACAGCGCCGCGTCGTTAACGGAATAAGCCTCGCCGTCGAGCCGGGAAGGATCATCGGCCTATTGGGGCCAAATGGTGCCGGCAAGACGACCACATTTCGCATGATGATCGGGTTCATCGCCGCCGATGGTGGGCGAATTTTGCTTAACGGAACGGACATCTCGCGCCTTCCTTTTTATAAGCGTGCGCGGCTCGGGATCGGCTACCTCCCACAGGAGCCGTCCGTCTTTACTCGCGCCAGCGTTGAGGAAAATCTCAACCTCGTCCTGGAGACTAAAGGAAAGATCGCACACCTGCGCAAACTACGCGAAGAGATCTTGCACGAGTTCGGTCTTTACAAGCTCAGCACGCGGCGCGCGGGGAGTCTCTCTGCTGGAGAGAGGAGGCGCTTGGAGATTGCACGCTGCCTGGCCACCAATCCGGCGTTCATCCTCCTCGACGAACCGTTCTCCGGGATCGATCCGATCTCCATCGCCGATCTGCAGGAGCACGTGATTGCCTTACGTGAGCGCGGCATCGGCCTTGTGGTAACAGATCACAACGTGCGTGATACGCTCTCGATCACCGATTATGCGTACCTGATGAACGAAGGGCGCATGATCACTGAGGGTACACCGGAAGAGATCGTCAACGATCCCCTTGCTCGTCGCTTCTATCTGGGGGAGAGGTTCCGGGCGTAGTCCGTTTGTAGAGGTGTCGGGAGAGAATAAAGATGAGGAACGAGACAACGAGAATCGCACTGATTACGTGCGCCGCACGGATCGATCCGAGCCACAGGCTATCGCCCCGCGTGAAGCTCACAATCGAGCGAGCGATCGAGTAGAGGATGAAGTACATCGATGTGAGGAACCCGTCTTTGTAGCCTTGTTTTCGCAGTCGCCACAACAACGAAAAGATCAACAAGTTAAGGATCATCTCGTAGATCATTGACGGGTGCGTCGCCTGCCCTGGGTAGGCCATCCCCGCTGGTGAATTAGCAGGGAAATGAATTCCCCACGGTAGTGTGGTGGGAATACCATATGCGTCACCGTTCATCAGGTTACCGATACGGCCGATCGCTTGACCGAGGATCAGGCTGAGAGAGATGGCGTCGGTGAGCGCCCAGAAGCGTATCTGTTTCTTTCGGGCAAAGAGGAACACGGCAAGGGTTCCACCGATTACGCCACCGTGGATTGCCAGTCCTCCCTGCCAAATCTTCACGATGTCCGCAGGGTGGCTCCCGTAGTATCCCCACTGGAAGGCGACGTAGTAGATACGTGCCCCGATGATCGCCGCTGGGACCATCCACAACAGCAGGTCGAGAAGGTCATCGGTCGAGACCAGCTTTCCGCTCGCCCCGCACATCAATGCCTTGCGTTTGACCTCGCGCGAAAGAATGAACAGACCGAGCGTGATAGCGATTACATACATCAGTCCGTAGTAACGTATAGTGATCGGACCGAGCTGTGCCAGAATCGGATGCATGATTTCCCCTCACGTGACGATATGATTACAAGTATATGCAGATTTCACGCAAGAAGAAAGCTCTTCTCGGAATTGCAGCCGGTACGGGAATGGCGCTTGCCATGCCCGGGTTTCCGTTTGGTCCACTAGTGTTTGTTGCGCTCATCCCGCTTCTGTTCGCCTTGGAGGAGGGAAGCGGTTTCCTTGCTTCCTACCTCGCTGGGGTCACCTTCTTTCTTATCAATCTCAGGTGGCTATTCACCCTCGCCCGTTTTGACTTACTGGCCGTCCCCGGTGCGTTTCTCCTCTTCATCTACCTTGGACTTTACTTCGGCTTATTCGGGATGATCGTTGGCCTGATCAGAAGGAGATGGAGCACCGATCGATCGCTTCTGATAATCGTCCCCGTCCTGTTCACCCTGTTTGAGATCTTGGGAAACGTTGGGCCACTTGCGCTTGGTTTCTCGTCCCTCTATCAGTCGCTGTATCGTTTCTTCCCGCTCATTCAACTTGCAGCGTATCTTGGGCCGTGGAGCATCACTGCAGTGATATGCTTCGTGAACGTTGCCCTCTACCTCGCCATTCGCAAGAGGCGGCTCAAGTACGCCATTCTTGCCATGGGGGCCGTTGCAGTGTTGTTTCTTATCTCGTTGTTGCCCGTGGCTGATGAAGGAGAGCCACTGAAGGTCGCCATAGTCTCATCGCAGGTATCCCAAGAGGAGAAGCTCGATGATCGGAACCTCTTTTCGCTCCTCGATCATTACAGCACCCTTGGGCAGAATGCAGCAGCGCATGACCCGGACTTGATCATCTTTCCTGAGTCGATCCTGCCCGGCTACATCCTGCGTGACGATCGACTCCTCCCGACATTTACCACCCTGGCGAGACAAGCAGACGTGGAGATCCTTCTGGGCACAGGTGATTATAACAACGGGAAGATCTACAACAGCATCGCCGCCATTACGCCGCAGGGCGATGTTGTTGGAACATATGACATGGTCCATCCCGTGCCGTTCGGTGAATTCATCCCTGGAAGGATTTTGTTGGAGAAGATCGGGCTGAAGCCCTTCATCGATTCCTTCCTTCCGCAGGAGGTCACACCGGGAAATTCGTACACACCGCTCTTGGGGGTGGGGACACCGATCTGCTTTGAATCGACCTTCTCTGCACCGAGTCGTGCTTTCGTTAGAAACGGTGCGTCGCTGCTAGCGGTCGTAACCAACGATGCCTGGTTTCCTGGAAGCTCAGAGCTTCCCGCTCATTTTGCCTGCGCAATCTTCCGCGCTGTGGAGACGCGCCGCTATCTTCTGCAGGCGGCAAACGAGGGAATGTCAGGGGTGATCGACCCGCGAGGACGGATCATCAGAAAGCAAAAAGAAGGGATTGTCACTGCAGAAGTAACACGGCTGACCAGTGAATCGTTCTATACGCGCCACGGTGACTTGCCGCTGTACACGTTGTTTGCTGTTGCTGTATTGATTGCTGGAGTGATCGAAGTGGGAAGAACCCACAAGGGGCGGGGATAAGCCCGCCCCTGTTGGGCTTGGTTCTACCGTTTTGCTGCTGGCATTATATCGTTGTCGGTCGAATCGGTCAGCTTAGTAACACTGCCGTCATCGAACGACACCTTGTAGATGTTGTAGCCTGTTGTCTCTTCTCGTGTGAAGACGAGACCGGTCTCATCTTCTAGCCAGTATGGAGAGAACTCATCATCTCCAGAAGTTATGGAAGCTGCGGTGACAGAGCTGGACAGGAGGCTATTCACATATGCCTCCAACGTCTGCACTCCGGTACCATCGGCATCCATCACGTAGATGTTGATCGCTGTGTCCTTGTCGGTGGAGAAGGCGATCTTTGTCCCATCGGGCGACCACGCCGGCTTGGAGATCATCCCATCTGGTAGATCGAGCGCGGTAGCGAAAGCAGCGCTCATGTCAGGGGACGCATCGCCATAGTGGTAGGCGTGAGTCGTTGTTGCCGGATAGAGCTGAGTTGCTGTCGTCCCATGCAACTTCCAAATGGCGGTGCCAGTTGTAGTGTTGTTCTTATCAGAGACGAACAAGAGATCATCTGAGACGGGCGAGTACGCCGGTGCGATTGCCCACGAGGGGCTTTGCGCCGTAAGCTTTGTTTGGCTTCCGCCACTTGCGGTCATGGTCCAGATTTCCCATGTGGAAGCGGACGGGGTCTGCGCTGCATTTGATGCATAGGCAATCTTCGTCGCGTTGTATGACCAGCTTGGTTGGATCTGGTTGGAGGCAGTCTGCGTGGTCAGTTGGGCCAGTGAGTCTCCCTCGACCGTCATCGTCGAGATGTTCCAGGCACTCCCTTCTGCGGCGTAGGCAATCTTGTTTCTCGTTCCTCGTACCAGGTCGGGGAACAGCTCATCACTCGTGGTGTTGCGAACCTCGGTCTCTCCGGTTCCATCCGCCAGCATGCGGTAGATCCCGTAGTTTCCGCCTCTGTCACTGGCAAAGGTGATCATCGCAGGGCCGATCGTTGCAATGATTTTCGTATCCATCCCTATCCTACCGTCACCATCGGTTACAGTAAGCGTCACCGTAAACGGCCCAGCTTCGATGTATTCATGTGATAGAGCGTCCGTGACATCTGTTCCAGTAGCGGCCGTAGAGCCGTCACCGTAGTCCAACTCGTAGCTAGCAATGTTGCCATCCGGATCGTTTGACCCACTGATGTCGAAGTCAACCGTCACCGGTACCTCTTCATCGGTTATCGGCGCGTACGTAAGCAGTGCAATCGGCGCCTGTCCGAAGAATCCCCGGCAGGCAGCGAGCCCCACCATGAGGCCGATCAGCAGCAGTGCTGTAATGAGGACCTTTCTCTTTCCTCGCGTAGCCGTGTTTCCCGTTGCAGGCATTTGG
>JAYEFP010000088.1:0-2595 GCA_034715975.1 Candidatus Bipolaricaulota bacterium
TCACCCGATATCCTGATTAACGCCGAACCGCACCTCGGGAGTGATGTGCTTAGCCGAATCATCCCTACGCTGCGAAACCGGATCCAAGAACTCGGAGGCGAAGTCCGGTTTGGCGCGCACCTTGAGAGCCTGCACATCGAAGACGGCGCGTTGCACGGCGTCATAGTCTCAGGCGAGGAGATCGCGACTGACACGTGCTTCCTCGCCACCGGGCATAGCGCACGCGATGTCTATACGATGCTTGCTGAGTCGGGTGTGCCACTGGCCGCCAAGCCGTTTGCGGTCGGGGTGCGAGCCGAGATGCCGCAGAGTCTGCTCAACACCGCCCAGTATGGCCGCTGGGCAAAGCACCCGAGGCTTAGGAGCGCCGGCTTCCGATTGACTCGCAAGCCCGGACGAACAATACGAGGTTGCTATAGTTTCTGCACCTGCCCTGGCGGACTCGTGATGTCCTGTGCATCGTCCGATGGCTTGCTAACGACCAACGGAATGAGCTATTCGAGCCCAGCCAAATCGTTTGGAAACGCGGCTATTCTCGTGCCCGTTGGCCCAGATGACTACCCGGTCGGTGGACCACACGCAGCCCTCGCCGGAGTCGATTTTCAGCGGACCATGGAGCGTGCGGCGTTTCTTGCAGGTGGTGGAAACTACGGACTGCCGGCGCAACCGCTGATTGACTTCCTTAAAGGGCACAAGCCGGCAGGCATCTCCAAAGCCCGTTCTTGTAAGCGCGCCGTGCCGGCCAATGTGGCAAGCCTCCTCCCCGACGAGGTCGTCCGCACGCTTCGCAACACGCTTCCGAAGATGCTTCGCGAACTAAATGGCATCCGACAAGAGGATATCCTTCTCTACGGTGTCGAGACCCGTAGTTCCAGCCCGGTGCGCATTTTGCGCGATCCGGAGACCAGCCAATCGACTGGTGTGAGAGGGCTCTATCCGATGGGCGAGGGATCGGGCTACACCGGGGGGATTGTCAGCTCAGCGCTCGACGGCATGGCGTCCGCCCGCCGGGCGCTGGAATCCGTCACCTAGCCAGAGCGCCTACGCCCGATCAAGGCATAAGGGTACGTAAACTGCAATTGAGTCTGTTGTGTAAACCTTGCCTACTGCGCGTCTTCAACTTAATGATTCCCTCTAGTCTTGCTGCAGGGTTCTTGCTTCATTAAGCATACCGCCACGTTCAACAACATGCCTTGATCTGCGGGAGCAGGTGTTCATAATTGATGTAGCCCGTTGTTTGCTTTTGGAGGACAGATGAATCAAGAAAGATCTGACATAGACAAGTTTTCTCTGTTCATGGAGCAGCATCCACAACAGGGAAATAGAGTGCATGAGCTTAACCGGGAGGGACAAAATCTCCTTGACTCCGGGAGAATCAAGGCGGCGGAGCGCAAGTTCCGTGAGGCGATAAAGGTCTGTGAGTGCGCAATCCCAGCCTTGAACAACCTCGCCCTGTGTTTCCAACTACGCGAGGACACCAAGCGCGCCATTCGGACCGCGCACAAAGCACTCGAATGTCATTCGGCGGATGTCTTTGCTCACTGTACCCTATCTGAGTGTTATCAGGAAATGGGACAAACGATGAAGGCGCGCTCGCACATTGACCGAGCGGTGATACTCCTAGAAAATCCGGATGTTCCACTCGACAAGCTGCTGAAGGTGATTGAGGCACTGGCGAAACTGCAGTGGAATGAGAGGATCATCGATATCTACCAATCTTACCATGAAGGGGTCGGATTCGAGGACGTAATGGATGGCATCACCTGGTTCTACGTCGGGGTGGCAGCGGCTAATCTCAGCCTGATCCATGACGCTCTCTCGCACTTCAAGCGAGCTATGCAGGAGGATCAGCGAGTCAAGCTGGCTGAGCTGTACGCGAAAGCCCTTCTGCTAGTGAGAGAGAACAAAGTTCCAAGATTTCGCTTCCTCTATCAGACTAAGAAGTCGGTTGGTGAACTCGATCCGAAACATCCCTCGGAAGAGATCAAGCCGGTCGTCGCCACTGGACTGTGGAGTGAGCGGGAGGATGACGATTATCGCCACCATATAGTGACGCTTCTGGGAATGTGGGAGGACACATGGGCAGAGGAATTCCTCCGGTTGATCATTCTCCAGCCTGAGCTTGATGATGATCTCAAGATGCATGCCGCCACTGCGCTCATCGAGAGGAGGGCTATCGCTGAGGGTGAGGAGATCCAGATGTTCATCGGCGGCGTGAAACAAACAGTCGTCGTCAACCAGCAAGAGGTATCTCCTGCGGCGGTGGAGAAGTTCGAATTAGGATTGGCCCGGCACAAAGCGGGGGACACGGCTGCGAGTGAGGTGTCCTACCGCAAAGCGCTGGAGATTTATCCGAATTTTCCTGAAGTACTGGTTAATTTAGCCAATATCTGCTGCAGCACTGATCGCGCAGAGGAGGGAGCCCTCCTCTTGGAGAAGGCTGTTGCGCTGACGGGAAGCCCAACAGCAATCGTTAACCTGGCGGCGGTCTACGTTCTAGAGCTGGAACAGGTTAAGAAGGGGCAAGATCTAATATCCGAATTGCCCATCGAAGATCTTGACGCAGGCCTACTCCCACTCTATTACCGAACTCTT
>JAYEFP010000089.1:0-9379 GCA_034715975.1 Candidatus Bipolaricaulota bacterium
TGCCCCGGTTGCCAGGGGTGAATTCATGGGGTTTGTTGGGGACAGAGAAAGACCACAATAAGGAGGAGGGTTATGGAGTTGAGAGGATCACGTACAGAGAGGAATCTGCTGACGGCGTTTGCCGGGGAATCACAGGCGAGGAATCGCTATACCTATTTTGCCAGCAAGGCGAAGAAGGACGGGTACGTTCAGATACAATCGATATTTGAAGAGACGGCCAATCAGGAAAAGGAGCACGCCGAGAGATTGTTCAAGTTCCTGGAGGGCGGCGAAGTGAAGATCGAGGCGTCGTATCCCGCCGGCGTGATCGGTACCACGGCTGAGAATTTGAAGGGAGCGGCGGGCGGGGAGCACTATGAGTGGGAGGAGATGTACCCCTCGTTTGCTGCCATTGCTCGTGAGGAAGGGTTCACCGAGATCGCCAACGTGTTCCAGGCGATCGCCGTGGCGGAGAAGCAGCACGAGAAGCGCTACCTCGACCTGCTTGCAAACATTGAGGTAGGTGCGGTATTTAATAGGAACAAGTCGGTCGTCTGGAGGTGCCGCAACTGCGGCTATCTGCACACGGGTCCCGAGGCGCCTGGAGTCTGTCCCGCCTGCGCACATCCGCAAGCGTACTTCGAGATCCTCGGAGAGAATTGGTAGGAAAGAAGCTGCAAGAACAATCAAAAGGAGGTAAGCGATGAATATGGTAAGCCAAGGTGAAAAACACAACATGCCGCTACTCGGGGATGCGTTCCCTCAGATGGAGGTACAGACAACACATGGACCGGTCTCGTTGCCGGGAGACTTCTCAGGAAAGTGGTTCATCCTATTCAGTCATCCAGCCGATTTTACCCCGGTCTGCACGACGGAGTTCGTCGCGTTTCAGAAGCGCTACGAGCAGTTCAAGGAGCTGAACACCGAGCTGATCGGCCTGTCGGTCGACCAGGTTTTCTCACACATCAAGTGGGTCGACTGGATCAAGGATAACCTGAACGTGGAAATTAAGTTCCCGATTATCACTGGCACGGAGGCGATCGCCAATAAGCTCGGCTTGATCCACCCGGGGAAGGGAACGAACACGGTGCGCGCGGTGTTCATCGTTGATCCCAAGGGGACCGTACGGGCAATCATGTACTACCCGCAGGAGCTGGGGCGAAACATGGACGAGTTCCTGCGCATGATCAAGGGGTTCCAGATTGCTGATCGCGAGGGAGTTGCCATTCCCGCCAACTGGCCGGAGAACGAGTTGATCGGAGACGAGGTAATCGTCCCACCAGCATCCGATGTTGAAACGGCGAAGAAGGTCGTTACTCAGTACGATTGCTATGATTGGTGGTTCTGCCACAAGAAGCAATAAGGAGGAACAACATGATCGGAAAGCGAATGCAGGATGCGATGAACGAGCAGATTAAGCATGAACTGGAGTCAGCGTACCTTTACCTCTCCATGGTCGCCTATCTCAATGCCGAAGGGCTGGATGGGATGGCTACCTGGATGACGGTGCAGACGCAGGAAGAGATGGCGCACGCGATGCGTTTCTTCAATCATTTGAGCGAGCGTGGTGGTCGCGTGGAGCTCCTTCCGCTCGCTCAGCCGCAGAAGGAGTGGGCATCGCCACTTGAAGCGTTCAAGGCGGCTTACGGCCATGAGCAATTCATCACTGGAACGATCGATGACTTGGTAAAGGTCGCCGAGGAGGAGAACGACAACCCGGCCAAGATCATGCTGCAGTGGTTCGTCTCCGAGCAAGTGGAGGAGGAAGATTCTACACGTAAGGTGGTCGAATTACTTGAACGGATAGGCGATTCTGGTCACGGTCTTGTTATGGTCGACCGTGAGCTGGGTGCACGCCCGGCTGCGCCAGCAAGCGCGCAGGGAGAAGAAGTATGATTTCCTTTGAGACCGCGAGCGATCCAGGTGGGCTGAACCAAGCTTTGTTCGAGGTAACACACGGCTTGTACGTCCTCACCGCCGTTCGCGGCGGGAGGGCTAACGGACACAGTCCCAATGGACACACTCCAAACGGCCAGTGCCTCGACGCGGCGATGCAGATTACCAACGCTCCCCCACGGATCGCGATCGGGGTGGGGAAGAGGTCGCTCACCCATGAGATGATCATCGAGACGGGAAGGTTCGTGCTAAACGCCCTTGATCGTGAAGACCCGGCGTGTCCGGATGTCGTGCGGCGCTTCGGGTTTCAGTCCGGTCGGAACGTGGACAAGTTCGCCGATTTCCCTTACGAAGAGGGGGAGAACGGAATCCCGATCCTCAAGGATGCAAAGGCGTTCTACGAGTGCACGGTGCTCCCGGAGTTCACGGTCGATCTTGAGACGCACACGCTGTTCGTCGCCTCGGTCGATCGAGCTGGGACAAAGGAAGACGGAGAGCCGTTGACCTACAACGAGTACAGAAAGAGCATGCGTAAGGGGAGGTGAGCGAAAATGGATAAGTGGGTATGCACGGTGTGCGGATACGTCTACGATCCGAAGGATGGGGACCCGACGAGCGGCATCGAGCCGGGAACGTCATTCGAGGATCTACCCGAGGATTGGGTCTGCCCCGATTGCGGTGTAGGCAAGGACATGTTCGAGAAGCAGTAGATAAGTTAGGTTCCTTGTTATTCTACGCGAGTAACCTAACGTCGAGCTTGCAGAAGACGAATGCCTGTTGCGAAGCAAGGCCGGAGGTCAAAAAAGAATTCACCACGAAGGGCCTGTCTGCGTCCGAAGGACAGGCAGGCACGAAGGACACGAAGAATGGAATTTGATGAGTTGTCAAACCGTGTGATTGGTTGCGCTCTTGAGGTACACCGAGAACTGGGGCCAGGGCTATTGGAGTCATGGAATCAAAGGCTTCGTCCTTTGACTTCTTCGTGTTCTTCGTGGTGAACCGGTCGGTTCCATGAGCACCTTGGTGTTTGCCCCTTGTTTTCAGGTATCCACTTGAAACGACAAAGAGCCGAAAGGTTAGATGTTCGACTGTTGCTCGATACTTGACAAAACGAGGGTTGTTGATATAATAAAGAGATAAAAAGATCGTTTTATCTGGAGGAATGATGCTCTACTCCTTGACCACGAAGTACTCGGTGATCGCCCTGGTTGAACTGGCCAGGCAAGACGGGCAGATGCGAGTCAAGGAGATCGCTGAGGCGCGGGGAATTCCACCGTATTTCCTCGCCAAGCTCGTTCCCCCACTCGTGCGCGTTGGAATCCTGGCATCGATGAGGGGAAAGACCGGCGGGATAAGCTTCGCCCGTGACCCAAGCGAGGTGTCACTGGCAGACGTGGTACGGGTGATCGAAGGGGATGGATACTTCGAAGAGTGCGTCTTTGAGCTTGATCCTTGCCCTGGGCGCCCGGGGTGCCCGCTGCATGATGTATGGGACCCGCTACGCGATGAGATCATCCGCTTTCTTGAAGAGACGACGATCGCGTCAGTGGCCGATAAGCTGGATGCTGCGAAGGAGAAGCAATGAGCGAATTGATATCAAACGAACGGAAGGATGCGCTGCGCAAGATCCTCGATCGCCTGCATGCGGGAGAATCTCCGGAAGCACTGAAAGAAGAGTTCAAAGAGCTTCTTGGCGAAGTCACCCCGCTTGAGATCTCACGGATCGAGGCTGAGCTTGTCGAGGAGGGGACACCGCGCGAGGAACTGATGAGCTTGTGCGACGTGCACATGGCCATGTTCAAGGAGTCGCTCTCCAAAGAGCCGGACGTTCCCGACTGGCACCCAATCCACATCCTCCACGAAGAGCACCGGGGGATGTTGGAAGCTTCCAAGCGTATCTCGAAGATCGCGCGAGACGGAGCAAACCAGGACGATGAGTTGCAATTGCTGGCTGGGAAGCTTGCCGACACCGAGGTTCACTATCAACGTGAGGAGAATGTCCTCTTTCCATATCTGGAGAAACACGGGATCACCGAGCCGCCGGCAATCATGTGGATGGAGCACGACCGCATTCGCGCTGAGCGCAAGGCGCTCATCTCTCTGATCGAGGCAGGAACACGCGGGAAGCTCTTGGAGACAAAGGCGCGCGGGCTCTATGAGCTTTTCGCAGCGCACTTCCAGAAGGAAGGCAAGATCCTGTTCCCAAGCGCGATCCAGGTGATCACCGAGGCAGAATGGAAACGCATCCGCAAGGAGTTCGACGGAATCGGATACACCCCGTTCGCCTGCGACATCCCTCCCGCCCCGCCGTTGACGGATGAAGAGAAGGCTGGAGATGGTGAGATCAGTTTCACCGCCGGATCCCTGTCGCTCAAAGAGCTCACGGCAGTTCTTGACGCACTGCCCGTTGACATCACGTTCATCGATGCTAACGACCGCGTCCGCTACTTCAACCAGGCGCCGGGCCGCGTGTTCGTTAGAAGCCCAGCAATCATCGGCCGGGCGGTGCAGAACTGTCACCCGCAGAAGAGCGTGGCGATCGTCAACCGAATCCTGAAGGAGTTCGAGGACGGCCAGCGTGATCAGGCCGAGTTTTGGATCAAGAAAAATGGGAAGACGGTGTACATCCGCTACTTCCCGGTCAGGGGAGAGTCCGGTGTCTACTTGGGCACACTTGAGGTGACGCAGGACATCACGAGAATTATGGCGATCGAGGGCGAGAAGACCCTCGTCGACGAAGCATAAAGGAGGAAGAATGCCAGAGAGACTGGACATGTTTTGTTATCAATGCTCGCAGACCGTAGGCGGTACAGGATGCACCGTGCAGGGGGTATGCGGAAAGACCGCAACCGTCGCCCGGCTGCAGGATAACCTGATGTTTGCTACCAAGGGAATGGCAGCATATCTCTACCACGCCCGCGAACTGGGCCACACAGACACCGAGATCGACGCGTTCCTGGAGCGCGTCTTTTATGCGACGTTCACCAACGTTAACTTTGATGCCGATGACCTCATACGATTCGCCATCGAGGCGGGCGAGATGAACATACGCACGATGCGACTGCTCAAGAAGGCACACGTCGAAGCGTACGGCGAGCCGGTCCCAACCGAGGTTCAAACCGGCACGGCCAAGGGGCACGCGGTCATCGCCACTGGCCATGGATTGAAGGCGCTGGAGGAACTGCTGAAACAGACGGAAGGCAAGGGGATCAATGTCTACACGCACTCCGAGCTCCTTCCCGCACATGGCTATCCTAAACTGAAGAAGTACAAGCACCTGGCTGGGAACCTGGGGAAGGCATGGTTCGATCAGAAGAAACTATTCTCTGAAGTGCCAGCAGCGATCTTGGGAACATCGAACTGCGTCCTCCTGCCAAAGGATGACTACAAGGACCGCATGTTCACTACTGGACCGACCAAGCTTCCCGGGGTAAAGCACATCGCTGGCTACGATTACGCAGAAGTAATCGAGAAAGCCCTTTCTCTCCCAGAGTTGCCGGATGCACCGGGAGATGTGACCCTGACCACCGGGTTCTCGCTGTCCACCCTCCTTCCGCTGAAGGACAAGATCAAGAGGCTCGTGGAAGAGGGGAAAATCAGTCACTTTTTCCTGGTTGGTGGGTGCGATTCACCGCTTAAGAAGGCGAGCTACTACCGCGAATTCGTCAAGGCTCTGCCGAAAGATACGGTCATCCTGACCCTTGCCTGCGGTAAGTTTAGAATAAACGATCTTGATCTGGGCGACATCGAGGGAATACCACGGTTGATCGACCTTGGGCAGTGCAACGACTCGATCGTTGCCATCGATTTCGCGGTGGCGTTGGCCGACATGTTTGGCGTTGGCGTGAACGATCTTCCGCTTACTCTCATCCTATCCTGGATGGAGCAGAAGGCGGTCGCCATTCTGTGGTCGCTCCTGTCGCTTGGGATCAAGGGGATCTACCTTGGCCCGATCCTCCCGGCATGGGTGAACGACGACATCCTCAAGGTACTGCAGGATACCTATGATCTGCACCTGATTGGAGATCCGCAGGAGGATATCGCGCGTATATTGGCAACATAGGAACAGGCGTTAGGCTACCCAACATCGGCCATGCCAAAGGAGGACTTTCATGCAAGAAAACGAAGTGTTGAGCGCGATTCGCGATAGCATCAGCATCTTCCGCTTTCAAAAAGTCCCAATCCCCGATGAGCAGCTAGAGACGATATTGGAGGCGGGACGTTGGGCGCCCCAGTCTACAATCCTCACCACAAGATGGAAAAGAGACGCGAGGACTTATCTGAATTCATTCGCTATGAGAGCTTCGAGAGCGAAGAATCTTGTAACAATTAGTCTATAAGGAGAAAAGAATGAATGCTCGAGAAATCAAACCAGGAGTGTTGACCCTTGGGGCGCAAGACTTTGATCGACGGCTCTTCGATGTGCTGATCCCGCTTCCGGATGGGACAAGCTACAACGTTTATCTCGTAAAGGGAAGCGAAAAGGTCGTTCTCATCGACGCCGTCGATCCTGCAAAGATCAGCGTACTGCAAGCACAGCTCAGTGATGTAGAAAAGGTAGACTACCTGATCGTGCAGCACGTGGAACAGGACCATACCGGCTCCGTCCCGTGGGTGTTGGAACGTTACCCAAACGCGCAGATCCTGACCAGCGCTAAGGCAAGACCAATGCTTATCGATCATCTGCACATAGACTCTGAGAGGATCACGACCGTAGCTGATGGAGAGACGATCAGCCTGGGCGATAAAACGCTGGAGTTCATCTATGCTCCGTGGGTGCACTGGCCGGAGACGATGCTCACCTACCTGCGCGAGGAGAAGATCCTGTTCACCTGCGACTTCTTCGGATCGCACCTGGCAACGACGGAGATCTACGCACACGATAAAGGACGGGTGTACGAGGCGGCCAAGCGCTACTACGCGGAGATCATGATGCCATTTAGGACGATGATCAGTAAGCACCTCAAGCGCCTGGAGGGCTACGAGATATCGATGATTTGTCCCAGTCATGGCCAGGTGTATGACGACCCATCGTTCATCATCGGCGTCTATCGGCAGTGGGTGCTCGATGAGCCGCGAGACATGGTTCTCCTCCCCTACGTTTCGATGCACGGGAGCACGCAGGTAATGGTCGATCGCCTGATCACCGCCCTCGTCGATCGAGGGATCGAGGTCGCTCCGTTCAACTTGACGGTGACCGATACGGGTAAGCTCGCCGAAGCTCTCGTCGATGCGTCAGCGGTGGTATTCGGTACCCCAACAGTTCTCGTTGGGCCGCATCCGAGCGTGGTCTCCGCCGCCTACTTGATAAACGCGTTGCGCCCCAAGCTCAAGTATGCCGGAGTTATCGGTTCATACGGGTGGGGAGGAAAGGCGGTCGATACCATCAACTCCCTCATGGCATCACTCAAGTTGGACTGGTTCGACCCGGTGATGGTAAAAGGCCTTCCCCGTGAGGATGACCTCGCCCGCATTGACTCTTTGGCAGAGGATCTTGCAGGAAGAATCAAAGGAGACTGAATCGTGAAGCGAACATACAACATCGATGAGATCCTAGCGATGGCAGAGGAAATCGAACGAAACGGTGCTGAGTACTATCACCGTGCCGCGGAGATTACCACCGATGTGGATAAGAGGCGCAGGCTCGAGGATCTCGCCGAGATGGAGCGTAACCACGAGCGGATATTCGCTGAGATGCGCGCTTCTCAGCCTGAGAAACGGAAGTCGTTTGACTCCGATGGGGAGGCGGGTCGTTATCTGGGGGCAATCGTCGACGGGAACGTCTTTGACTACCGGGCGGAGCCGGCAGCGGATCTGGCGGGAAAGTCGCTCGTCGATATCTATCGCAAAGCCCTCGATCTGGAGAAGGACTCAATAATCTTCTACCTCGGGATCCGCGAGCTTGTGCCAAACGAACTGGGCAACGCTCAGATGGATGACATCATCCGCGAGGAGATGGGACACATCGTCCTTCTAAGCGATAACATAGCCGTGGAATTGGAGGGATGATGAAACCGCTTCTTGAGATTGAGAACCTCACTGTGGCGATCGATGATGAGCCTCTCCTATCGAACGTCAACATGACGGTTGCCCCCGGGGAAATACATGTCGTTTTCGGACCGAACGGAACAGGAAAGTCGAGCCTGATCAAGGCGATCATGGGGCTTCCTCCCTACCAAGTGACATCGGGGGATGTCCGGTTCGAAGGCAAATCGGTCCTTAATCTTCCGATCGATGCACGGGCGCGCCTCGGGATTGGGCTTGCCTTCCAGCAGCCACCGGCAGTGCGGGACGTATCGCTTTCCGCTCTCGGCAGAGCGCTCGGGATCGACAAGGGAAAGCTCCACGACGAAGCAACTCAGCTTGGAATGAGTAGACACATCAACCGAGGACTGAACGACGGGTTCTCCGGTGGGGAGCAAAAGAGAAGCGAGCTCCTTCAGCTCCTGTTGCAGCGTCCGAAGCTTGCCCTCCTCGATGAGCCGGAGTCGGGAGTGGATGTGGACAGCCTCAAGCTCCTGACCGCAGTGATCGAGCGCCTCTTTCAGCGGGACCTTCCAATCAGGGAGCGAACGGTCGGCGGGATCATCGTCACCCACACCGGAAGCGTCCTCAAGCACCTGCACGCCACGCGAGGGTACGTTCTCGTCAATGGTCACATAATGTGCTCGGGAGCGCCGCTCGACATCTTTGATCAGATCTCGGAGAACGGATTTGGAAACTGCCTCGCCGCGGCGCAAACAGAGGAGAAGATCCATGACTTCCTCAAAGAATAGGCTCGATCTAAAAAAGGTAGGTTACGATGAAACGGGGGAGACGCCGCGCTCGGCTTCCTTCCTGTTGGAGGACGATACAGCCACAGTTGCCACTTCCAAAGAGCGGCAGCTAGTGATGGCCTCGATGCGCCGGGCGCGGGTCGATTACCCGTGGGTGAGAGAACTCGAATGGAGCCTGGTCAATCCAGATGCCGATGAGTTCACTCGCCACGTCGCGGATCACGCTGACCCGGCGGGGAACTTTATTCACGTGTTGGAAGGGGCGAAAATCAAATTCCCGGCCCAATCCTGCTTTCTTCTCAAGGCAGATCGAGACGAACAGGTGTTGCACAACATCATCGTCCTCGAACCGGGATCAGAGCTTCACCTGATCACCGGATGCACCGCCGCTTCCTACAGCAACGCTGGCAAGCACATCGCGGTGACCGAGATCTTCGTGCGCAAAGGGGCAACCTTGACATACACCATGGTCCACGATTGGGCCCCCGATGTGGAAGTCAGACCGCGAACGGGAATCGTGGTAGAACACGGAGGAACGTACCTCTCCAATTACATTGCCCTCACACGGGTGAAGCACATCGATACCAACCCCCTCGCTGTTGTAGAGGCCGGTGGGACAGCACGGTTTAACTCGATCTTGTACGCCAAGGGAGGCTCGCTCTTCGATGTCGGCGGGAGAATCGTGCTTCAGGGTGCCGGCGCTCGTGGTGAGATTGTGAGCCGTGTCG
>JAYEFP010000090.1:0-9374 GCA_034715975.1 Candidatus Bipolaricaulota bacterium
GCAACCCAGGATCCTATACAGCGCATCTCACTGTTACCAATGACAAAGGGGCCGCCGATTCTGTAACACATACTATCGGAGTTAGCGCACATTCCCCACAGCCGGAACCCGTTACTCTTAGCGGGACAGGGGACTCTGCGACAGAGGTGTTCACACTTACTGAAGGCCTAGCCACATTTGAGATGCACCACTCTGGAAGCTCCAATTTTGCTGTGTGGCTATACGACACAAACGGCAAGGCTGTCGATCTCTTAGCAAATGAGATTGGCCCCTACTCAGGAACCGCTTTGGAGGGAGTGCAGGCCGATTCCATGGCTGCAGTGCCCGGCACCTATCTGCTTGAGGTAACTGCTGATGGAGCTTGGGAGATCACTATCCAACAGCCGAGCTATGCCTCTGGAGAAGCCTTGCCTTGGAGCGATAATGGCACAGGTGATGCTGTAACGGGTCCGTTCGAACTGTCGACAGGCACCATCAAGTTTGCGCTGAATCACAGCGGATCGTCCAACTTTGTCGTGTGGCTGTACAGGACAGATGGGAAGGCTGAGGACCTGCTAGTAAACAAGATTGGGGCGTACCATGGTTCGAAGATTGTGGGAGTCCAGCCTGACTCGTTTGGCGTGTCGCCGGGCGTGTATGTTCTTTCGGTCAGGGCCGACGGTGGCTGGACCATAACCGCCAGCAAGCAATAGCATGGCATGGGATTGTGAACCGCTGCGGTCAGGCCCTGTGATTCAGAACTATGATACTTTTCCATCAGATCGGTATTGCCACAGATTGGACAGCCGAAGTTGGAGGAAGTCGCTGCTTCACCCCTACGGATCACCATATTCTCCAAGACGGCAGCCTGATCCCGCATGTGCGGAAGTCATTGGGGAACACGTGACCGAGTTTCACGCTTGACAATCCTTGCTTGCAGAGCTAGCCTGAAATCGAGAAGCAATTGTCGATGCTTCACAGGGCTGTGATGAGTGTCCTGACATATAGGTTGACAGCAGCGATCTGGAAAGAGCCGGAAGGGTATGTTGCCAAGTGTTCCGAACTCGGAGTAGCAAGCGCAGGCGATTCTCCGTCTGAGGCACTCGTAAACCTGAAGGAAGCGACTGAGCTGTATTTAGGCCATATGATGTTAATTGCCAGGCTGATTCCGATCAAACGGTTTCTTCAGGTCTTCTCTTGACAGTACAGAGATGGAGTCATAGAATGCGTAACGTCGTGAAAATGATTGATTGGTAAGAGAGGGATTTTGGGTAGAATAAGAAGTTAGATGAAAAAGAATATGACGGACGAGATTCCTGAAGTCAGCAAAGTCGTGGACCGGCTTTTTGAGTCGTTCGGCGGCAAAGAAAAGTTTTTCGAGATTACCGAAAGACGGCTGGCTGAGTTTAACGCTCAGTGGAACCAAGATGTCGGAGCAATGGGGCGGGTGCTGAGGGCACATCTCATAGTCGAGCATTACATGACGGCATACCTCCAAAACGCGAATCCCAAGCTGGGTGATCTAGACGATGCCAAGGTTGGTTTCGCAAAGAAGGTAGATTTGCTTGGTGACACAAACCCGTTGATCTCAAGTCTTGTGCCGGGCATCCGTCGGCTCAACACGGTTCGGAATCGCCTTGCCCACAACCTGAGCGTGTCAGTGACGACCGACGATGTCAACTCGTTCAGGTCGGTCGACTACTATTGGGCGATGCGTAAGGCATCGGAGAAGGGGCATGAGGCGCTCAGTATGGAGCCTATGGACGTATACGAGCATTTCGCAAAATTCGTAGCTGGCCTATTCCATCATTCGGCGTCTGATGAAGTCGACAAGTGGCAAGAGGCAATCGATGGGAGTTAGGCGTAGAGTTTAAGACATCTAACAAGTCGCTCAAGCAGACCGGAAGGGCTAATGCTACTGTCGAACATTTTTAGCTTCGCCTGAGTTTTCTGGGGTAGCATGGTTATTTGGTCGGCCCCTTCCGGTAGCTTAGCTTTGCGTTGGGCCAATGAAGGAGAGTCGTTGCCCCAGGCGTCCGAATGGCATATCATCTTTAGATGGGGCAAGTAATGGATAAGGCACTGATTAACAGCGTGTTGCAGCTCAAGCCAGCCGAGCGTATGCGGTTACTGAATGTCATCTATGGCAGCCTTGAACGGCCGGATACGGCCATCGATGAGATCTGGTATGACGAAGCTGAGAGGCGGTTGGCTGCATACAAGGCCGGTAACGTCCAGGGCATTCCGGGCGAGAAGGTGCTTGGCAAGCGACTATGACTCTTATCTTCGATCCCCTTGCCAAGAGGGAGTACGAGGATGCCTTCGAGTACTACGAGGCCCAGGAAGAGGGGCTTGGCGAGAAGTTCCGGAGTGCAGTGTGGGCGGCCATTGCGATCCTTCAGCGATTTCCGGAGATTGGCGAAGAGGTTCGGCCTGGAATCCGCGAGATCCTCTTGCGGCGATTTCTGTACAAGCTGATCTATTCGGTCACGGATGATGCCCTGTATATCATCGCCGTAGCCCATGGTCATCGTGAACCTGATTACTGGTTGGGCCGGGCGTAACAAAGTGGTGCACCCGGACACCGCTTCGCGGCGACGGTGACCCTTAATGTTCGTTTGGTGTTTCAGTAGATTGCATGGCAAATGAGTGGGATCGCCTGCCTTGCTGCAGCGATCCACGGTACCTTCTCAGGTTCTTCCCGCCGCTTTGGGTTGTGGATGGATCTCATTCACCGCGGATTGAACCGTGCTCCTGGCAACTTTGCCTCGTGCAACCACTTCTCCATCTCGCGCTATCCTGATTCCTGATTCCTGATCATCAGCTTCCTGCTTATTGAACGTGCGCACCAATGCTCGACGGGGAGTGGGTTCGGCTCGGGCGAAGATCGCTTCCTGTTGGTATTGGGATATTGCGAAGCAGCATTCAATGGGTTCCTTGCCGTGTCGCCTGCCTGTGCTGGCACCTGTCTGCGTCCGAAGGACAGGCAGGCGGCAGACAGGAGTGAGTAGATGCAGACACAATGGAACCAGTACATCTCACAAAGATGTTAAGCAGCAGGGGTAATGAGTAACAAGAAAGAGAAAAAGCATTCTCTCGCAAAGCCGCAGAGAGCGCCAAGAAAAGCGTAAACGGGCAAAGAGAACAAGATGCTTAAAACCCAAGAGTTATAGCCTTTCTTAGCGATCTTGGCCCTGCCTGTGCGAGTTCGCACGCAGGCAGGCCTTGAGCGAGCGTAGCGAGCGGGCGCGAGGAAAAGGCTTATGCCTCACGCAAAGGGAAGCGACAACAGGGGGGGGAGAGAAAGAGAGGAGCCGTTCTTAGCGATCATGGCGAACGGGCGGGAGACATCCTCAGCCCCCATCAACTGATTCTCCGCTCTTGCATAGAGGGTACGCCACGGCGATACTCCATTGACCTGGGGATTGAGGAGGTTCACCGTTGAAACTACGGTTGCTTGACTTTCCGCGCGATTTGACGCCTCTGGGGGAGATGATCTGCGATACGTTTCAGTATCCGGAGAACCCGGAGTGGAGTGTTCAGACCGACGAGAAGGAAGATATCTCTCAGCGAGAGCAGTTGGTTCAGTAGGCGAAGGTGTTGAGGGCCTATGGGCAAAACCGGATGTCTCAGATCCCACTCTCCGTAGCCAATGCTTTGCTTCTTGATTCTGCCTCTTCTTGGTATTATTATACGTGTAGTATACGTATATGCTCGTGGGGAGGTACAAAATGCAGAAGAAACTAACCATTACCCTTGATGAGCAGGTCTATGAAGGATTGTATGCGGTTATAGGGCGCCGTCGGATTAGCCACTTTATCGAAGACTTGGTGCGCCCCTATGTGCTCTATCAAGAACTAGAACCAGCTTATAAGCAGATGGCTCAGGATGAAGAGCGCGAAGCGGAAGCACTTGAATGGGCAGAAGCCACGGTGGTAGAAGTAAGCGATGAAACGCGGTGAGGTATGGTGGGTGAGCTTTGACCCGTCGGTTGGCGGTGAGATTAAGAAGAAACGACCGGCTGTCATCATCAGCAATGATGCTGCAAACAAACACCTTAACCGTGTGCAGGTTGTGCCGTTGACAAGTCAGGTGGAACACGTCTATCCGAGTGAAGCAATTGTGACCATCAAAGACAGGCAAAGCAAGGCAATGGCAGACCAGCTCGCCACAGTGAGTAAACGGCGTCTAATCAACCTATCAGGCGAGCTAACGCATGCTGACATGCGAAAGGTAGAGCATGTGGTAAAGATACAGCTCGGTTTATTGGAGACGGCCCTGCAAAAATAGTTCTGCCGGCTTCGTATTGTTCAGGTTGCGAGGGCGCATAGGAATTGGCTGAATCAGATGGATTGGGCTGTGACGATTCGTCTTTGTGCAAGTTGCTTATTAGGGAAAAGAGGACATCTCTTGAGCAACCATCAACTGGTTTCCTGCTGTTGCATAGAGGGTACGCCACGGCGATACTTCATTGACCTGGGGATTGAGGAGGTTCACCGTTGAAACTACGGTTGCTTGACTTTCCGCGCGATTTGACGCCTCTGGGGGAGATGATCTGCGATACGTTTCAGTATCCGGAGAATCCACAGTGGAGCGTCCAGACCGACGAGAAGGAAGATATCTCTCATATGCTCGCAAGCTTTCGGCGCCTCTGGCCCCTCATTCGTATTGCACAGTTTCTGTCTCCATCGATGCGCGACATGTTCCGAGGATACGCAGCGATCGAGGACGATAGGATCGTGGGCGTAAGTATCCTTCAGCGGCATGGGACGACGAACGCTTGGGTTGTGGGGACGGTCGGCGTCCTGCCCGAATACAGGAGACGAGGAATTGCCCGCGCCGCGATCGAGAAGTCGATTGAGCTGATGCGGCAGCATGGGGCAAAGAAAACTTGGCTCGGTGTGATTAACGGGAACACGCCCGCGCAGCGTCTCTACGAGAGCCTCGGGTTTGAGGTCTATGATGCGTTCTCCGATTACTCGCTGGCCGATCCTCCCCTTCCCGCTGCACCAGTACTCCCGAAGGAATATACGATTTCTCGTCTTCCGCGTTCTAACTGGAAGACCAAGCTTGCGCTTGAAGAGCGGATCGTCCCTGAGGAGGAACGCGAGTATGAGCCCGTCGAGAAGGGGCGCTTCCGGCAACCGATGGTGCTCCGCCTCTTTAGACCGATCATGAATCTTGTTCAACGAACGAAAGAGAAGGAGTTTGTCGTTCGCCGTACAATCGATCGCACGACTGTTGCTCGTTGCAAGTACTCTGCCTCCACCCGCGGGAAGGGCGTCAACGGGATCTCTGTCCGACTCGACCCTGAACAGCCGAATCTTGCCGTACCTCTTGTTGCGCTGATGCTCCACAAGGTTGTGTCGCGAAGCCCGAAGTTGCGGGTTGAGATCCAGATCCCGCGTTGGATGCCCGCGGTTGCCGAGGCTGCTGAGTCACTCGGCTTTGAAAAGAGAGTGGAGTATCTCAAGATGGGTCGCTCTCTTTCCACACAGCCCCAGGATGTCGCCGCTGCGCATGGCTACTACTCCGAAGAGGTGGAGCAGTCCCTCTCGACCTTGTTGAAGAATCCTCCAACACAACGCTGTGCAGGGTGCGCGAGAGCTTCTGCTTCGCGTCGAGGACTAGACCGACTTCTTACGCTGGATTCTCATGAATGATCGCCTACGCATCCACGTCGTCTCCGAAACGCCCTTTATTATGAAGGGGCAGGGAGTCCATACGGCATTTGTGGATTGTGTGGATCTACTGGCTGGCCGTGAAGATCTTGAAGTGGTCGTCAATGGTGAAGGCTGGGGCGATATCATGCACGCCCACACCTACGGGCCGTACTACTTCTGGAAAGGGCGCCGCTACCGTGGTCGACGGGTCTTCACCGTACATGTCATTCCTGATTCAATCAAAGGATCCCTCCCAGCTTGGCGGCTCTTGATGCCGTTTGTGCGCTGGTATCTGCGAAGGGTCTATTCCTACGCCGACGTCTGTATCGCCATATCTCCCACGGTGGCTCAAGCGATCCGCGAGGTTGGGGCCGACACCCGGATTGTTCAGATCTACAATCCTATTCATGTAGAGAAATTCGCGCCCTCGCAAGAGCTGCGTGCAGTGGGGCGCGAAAGACTGGGGATACCGGAGGATGCATTTGTGGTCTTAGGGGTTGGCCAGCTCGAAGGGCGCAAGGGAGTCGAAGACTTTCTCGATGTCGCTCAAGCCTGCCCGGATCTGTTCTTCTTGTGGGCAGGAGGTCGCCCTTTTGGTGTGCTGACCGAGGGGATTCGCAGGCTCAATGAGCGTATCCGTACAGCGGGAGAACACGTCACCTTCCCCGGAGTATTCGATTTAGACGATATGCCGGCCATCTACAATGCAGCTGACCTGTTGCTCTTCCCAAGCTACCAAGAGAACTGTCCTTTTGTCCCCTTGGAAGCCGCAGCTGTAGGGTTGCCCGTCATTTACCGCGATCTTCCAGAGTACACTCGGTTGTACGAGAAGCCTTATCTCAAAGCTGGGAATACAGGGGAGTTTATCACTTTCACCAAGCGAATGGCCACGGACCTTTCTTTCCGTGAAGAGGGACGTTCGATCTCCAGAGCGTTACTCGCCCAGTTCGACAGAGATACTATCGCCAAGCAGCTCCTGGCCCTGTACCGCGATACCCTTGCCAAGGATCGCGAGGCAGCATCGAATACGTCTGGTGATAGGGAAACCTTGCCCGAATGAATAGTGAATCTCACTTGTGTCGTAGTATGCTTCTTTTCGCATGGCGTTTCAGTTCTGAAGGGCTATTGTGCCGCCGCGACGTGGATTCGGAGGAGTTCCTCGACGCCGAGACGTAAGGTTCGATGTGTGCTAGAGGGAACCGCTTGGGGCCAGTTGTGAAACTATATGCTCACCGCATGCGTATGTAGGCAAACGTGTGCTGAGGTGAGAATCATGAAGCGGCTCCTTTCTCTATCGTTGTTTGCTGTTATGTTTCTTGGATTCCTGCAGGCAATTGTGCTTGCCGATGGGATGATCCTTCCCGATCATCCGGAGCGTGGCTGGCTAACCGTGACCTATCATCATGTCTCAGTGAGCATTGAAGATGGAGTTGTCATCACGCGTGTCGATCAGGAATTCCGCAATGACATGTCGCAACCTATCGAGGGGCGCTACGTCTTTCCTCTTCCACACGGGGCCGTGGTCTCCGATTTCTCGATGTGGGTAGATGGAGAGAGGCTCGAAGGCAAGATCCTTGGAGCGAATGAGGCGCGCGATATCTACGAGGACTACGTGCGCCGCGTTCTCGATCCGGCACTACTGGAGTACATCGACCGCGACACCCTTTCTGCGAGGATCTTCCCCATCCCCGCCGGTGGAACACGGCGGATTGAGCTTTCGTACACCGAGGTGCTGGAGGCTGAAAGCGGCATCTATCGCTACCTCTACCCGCTGGACACGGAGCGCTTCTCCGCCTTTCCACTTAAGGAAGTGCAGATCAACGTCAATCTGAAGACATCGAGCGCGCTGCAAGCGGTATACTCTCCGACGCACAAGATCACAGTCAGTAAAGAAACAGACAAACAGGCCTCCGTCCACTACGCCGAGGAGAACGTGCTTCCGCAAAAGGACTTCATCCTGTATTACTCCGTACTGCCAGAGGAAATGGGGATGACTCTTCTCACCTACAGAGCGGCTGGCGAGGATGGATTCTTCCTTCTCATTGTTTCACCGAAAGTCAAGGATGAGGAAACGGTGATTGCCAAGGACCTTGTCTTCGTCCTCGATACTTCGGGGAGCATGTCTGGGGAGAAGATCGTGCAGGCAAAGGAGGCGCTTAACTTCGTCCTCCAGAACTTGAATCCAGAGGATCGCTTTGCAGTCGTTTCATTCAGCGATTACCCCCGTGCGCAGAGTAACAAGCTGCTGCCCGTCAACCAGGAGACGAGGCGGGAAGCCGGCGATTGGGTGAGGAAGCTCGATGCCAACGGCGGGACGAACATCGATGATGTGCTTGTGATGGCCCTCTCTCTGTTTGAGGCAAACGATCGTCCGCACTACGTCATCTTTCTCACCGATGGAGAACCGACGGTGGGAAAGACCGATCCTGTCACGATCATTGACGATGCCTCCAATGCAAATGTTGTTGGTGCGCGAATCTTCTCATTCGGGGTTGGTTACGATGTGAACACCATACTCCTCGATCGTCTGAGCCAGGAGAACCACGGAACGACTGTATACGTTGCGCCCGATGAGAACCTTGAACGAGCGATCTCCTCCTTCTACAGCAAGATTGCCTCGCCCGTTCTCACATCGCCTGTGATCACTATAGAGGGAATCGAGGCGTACGATACCTACCCGAACCCTCTACCTGACATCTTCCGGGGATCACAGCTTCTGCTTGCCGGGCGGTATCGGGGGGATGGGAAAGCGACGATTACGATGAACGGCGATGTGGGAGGAAATATGGCCTCGTTCATCGCGACGCGTGCCTTTCCTGGTCTTGCTCTCGATGCCGACTTCCTCCCTCGCGTGTGGGCAGGGCGCAAGATTGCATATTTACTCGATCAGCTGCGCCTCTACGGAGAGAACGAAGAGCTTGTGGACAGCGTGATCTCGCTCAGTAAGAGATACGGGATCATAACTCCGTATACGTCATTCCTCGTTGAGGAAGAACCGCTATCCGCGGACCAGATGGCACAAAGGATGAGCCAGGCCGCCGCAGCACCTGCCAGCGGGAAGCAGGCCGTTGCCGGTGCATCGGCCGTGCGCAGCTTGGCCCAGGATGAAGCTGCGCCACCGGAAGCGGAAACCGTGAGAACTATCGATGATCGCACCTTCTTTCTTAAGGATGGCGTATGGACCGAGAGCGCGTATGCCGATGAAGAGACGCTCAAGATCGTGTCGTTTAGCAGCGCCTACTTCGATATCCTTGCCCTGAAACCAGAGCTAGCACCGTTCTTCGCCCTTGGGCATCGATTGATCCTCAACCTGGGAGCCGTCTACCTAGAGATTGCCCCGGAAGGGGCAGATGTACTCACTAGTGAGATCAAGGAACAGATCATGAAATAGGGAGGTTCCTTGTCGTTTCGCCTGCCTGTGCGAGCAACGCAGACAGGAGTAGTGGTAGTGGTTGCTAATTGAGGTTTGCACATTACGGATGCCAAAGAGAAGATCTGTGCTTAGTTTCCCTGCTTGATATTGGCATAGGTATAGGGCGAAGTTACTGTATGGCTAGGTACCCATAATGCTTTGATGATCAATAGGGGCTAACGTTTGGTTAGCTCTAGGTTCAAACGAATGCTTGATCTCGGTTCCTCGTCGTTTCGAGTGGGTAACTTGGAGTTGAGGTCAGATGGATACCGACAAGAATGCACCACGAAGAGCCTGTCTGCGTCCGAAGGACAGGCAGG
>JAYEFP010000091.1:0-9250 GCA_034715975.1 Candidatus Bipolaricaulota bacterium
AATAAGACACCAGCAACGATCATCAGGAAATATCCGAGTTTGAGCATTCCCTCCTCCTCATATCTGGCTCCAATTTTTTCCCGTTTCCACCTTTACCTTCAGTGGGACACGCAGGTCCATCACCCCTTCCATCTCTTTCTTGATCGTTTCACTCGCCTGCGATATATCAGCTATCTGCGCCTCGAAGATGAGTTCGTCGTGGATCTGGAGGAGCATCTTTGCCTTCAGTGTTCCATCCTCAATGAGGCGATCGAGCTTTAACATGGCAAGCTTGATCAAATCAGCCGCGCTCCCCTGAATCGGCGTGTTGACCGCGTTTCGCTTCGCGAAGTTCCGCGCAGTGACGTTCTTCTCCGAGAGCTGAGGAAGCATGCGCCGACGACCGAGGATCGTCTCAGCGTAGCCCTTCTTCATTGCCTCCTCCACCATTCGATCCATGTATGATCTTGCCTGCGGGTAAGCAGCAAAGAAGCGATCGATATAGGCGCGCGCCTCCTCGCGCGAGATCCCAAGCTCGCGCGCCAGGCCGAATGGGCTGATCCCATAGATGATCCCGAAGTTTATCCGCTTGGCCGCATTGCGCAGCTTGCCGGTCACCTTGTCTTCGGGGATGGCAAAAATGCGACTGGCGGTGATCCGATGCAGGTCTTTGCCCTCAACGAAGGCCGAGATAAGGTGCTCATCCTCCGAGAGGTGCGCCAAGAGACGAATTTCGATCTGGGAGTAGTCGGCGCCGATGAGGAGCGAACCATCCGGAGAAACGAACGCTCGCCTGATCCTGTCGCCCACCTCGGTGCGAGTCGGGATGTTCTGCAGGTTGGGGTCGGAGGAGGAGAGCCTGCCGGTGGCGGTCGATGTCTGATGAAACGACGTGTGGATGCGCCCCGTGTCGGGGTTGATCGCCTCGGGAAGGCGGTCGATGTAGGTGGTGAGAAGCTTCTGCAACTCGCGGTACTCAATCAGCTTTCCCGGTAGGGGATGTTGTACGGCAAGCTCGCTCAAGACGCGCGCGCTCGTCGATGGGCCGGTCTTCTTCTTCTCGATCACGGGAAGGCCAAGGTGGTCGAACAAAACAGTTGCTATCTGTTTGGGTGAATTGGGGTTGAACATCTCACCGGCAATCTCGTACAGATCACTTTCGATCACGGCCAGGCGCTCGCGCAGATCGCGGCCTTGTGCGGACAGAACCTTCTCATCGACGAGGATACCGTTCTTCTCCATGCGCGCTAGGACGCTGACGAGCGGAACCTCCACCTCTTCGAACAGCTTAGTTGCACCGACGCGCTTTAGGCCGGCGATAAGCAGGTCCTTGACACGGTAGACGATCTCCGCATCCTCCGCAGCGTAGAACGTCGCCTTATCGACAGGCACTTGTGATATCTTCCCGTTCTTGCCAGCAAGCTCAGTGTAAGAGAGCATGTTGTAGCCGAGATAAGTCTCAGTGATCCGCTCCAAGTTGTGCCGCCGCTCTTCGGGATTAATGAGGTGGGAGGCAATCATCGCGTCAAACGAGATCCCACGCGGATGAAGATCACTACGGTAGAGTACTATCAAGTCGTACTTGATGTTCTGGCCAATCAGGTGCTGCCGCTCCCCCTCGATAAATGGCCGTAGGCCCGCTAGGACCGTCTCCAGCTTCAGTTGGGCTGGTGCGCCGAGGTAGTCGTGCCCCACCGGGATGTAGTAGCCTACATATGGGCGAGGCGAGATAGATATCCCTACGATGCGCGCCCGCATCGGATCGACGCTCGTCGTCTCCAGATCGATTGAGATCTCATCACAGCGCGCGATCTCACTCACAAGAGTTGTCAGCTCGTTTTCTGTCAGGATGGTGCGATATTCGGCCTTCTGTCCCCGTGTCTCCTGCTTGCTCTCTGTCTTCGTGGGAGACGGTTCAAGGGAGAGATCCTTCAGCACGGAATTGAAGTTGAGCTTGGTGAGAAGATCCCCCAGCCCCCCGACATCGACATCGCCAAGGGCGTAATCTCTCGGCACGTCCCCAACTGCAATCTGCGGATCGAGCGTGACAAGACGGCGTGCGAGGAGGGCATCTTCAATGTGCTCCTTCAGCTTGTCGCGAATGCGCGCGTTGCGCAGTTGATCGGCACGGGCAATGATCTGATCGAGCGAACCGAATTGCGCCAGGAGCTTAACCGCTGTCTTCGGGCCGATCGACGGCACGCCGGGGACGTTGTCGGACGTGTCGCCGATGAGCGAGAGGTAATCGACGATTTGCCCCGGTTCCACTCCGAAGCGCTCCCGTACACCGTTTATATCTAGGATCTCCACTCCACCCGAAGATCCGCGACCGCCCGGGCGCACCAGGTTGATCCGCTCATCGACGAGTTGAGCCAGGTCCTTGTCGGAGGTGACAATGAGGACGGGAAGATCGTGCGCCCCGGCCTTGAGGGCAATGCTCCCCAAAATGTCGTCTGCCTCAACCCCGCGCTCGAAGATGATCTTAATTCCAAGAAGGCTCAGCATCTCCTGAATGATGGGAAGCTGAGAGGAGAGGTCGGTTGGCATCTCCTGGCGATTAGCCTTGTAATCGGGGTACATTTCATGCCGAAACGTTACCCCGCCAGCGTCGAATGCCACGGCTACATATTGAGAGGGGAAATCGCGCACGATCTTCGTCAGGAAACGCCAGAATCCGTACACGGCGTTCACCGCCGCTCCGTCGCGTGTCGTGAGATCGCGGATCGCATAAAAAGAGCGGTAGGCGATGGAATGGCCGTCGAACAGGACAAGCCTCTCCTGCGGCACGTCTTTGACGTGCAAGAGTTCGTTCGCAGTCTTGCTAGAGGTAGTCATGTTCCTCCTTGTTCACCCCCTGCAAGTCAAAGAGGTAGCACAAAGCGAGCGCGAGGCCGTCAGCCATGTCATCTGGACGCGGAGTCTCGGAAAGGCCAAGCAGCTCCTTAACCATCGCCTGCACCTGCTGCTTCTTGGCCTTCCCGTAGCCGGTGATTCGCTTTTTCACCTGCAGTGGCGTGTACCCGCGCACCGGTAGGCCATGTGTCGCCATCAACAGAACCCCGCGTGTCTCGGCAGTAAGCATTGCCGTACGCGCATTGGTGGCAAAGAAGATCTCCTCGATCGCTATTCCCCGTGGGTGATACGTTTCTATCAACTCTCGCGCTTCGTTGTAGATATCAAGCAGTCTCTCTGGTCGCGGCATCCCATGAGGAGTAGTGATGACGCCTCCGTCGATCACCACCCAGCCGTGACCTGATGCCTGCACAACACCGTACCCAGTGGTGGCGAGGCCGGGATCGAAACCGAGAGACACTGGCTGCTCAGTCACTTGAGGAAGTCCCGCAGGTGTACGTGGTCGTCATTCTTCTCCTGACACACGTGATTCGGATGCTCATTCAGATTGACCCCGCAGATCGGGCACAGGCCACGACAGTCAGACCGACAAAGTGGGTGCGGATCGATCGCAGCGGTGATGAATCCAAGGATACGGCTGACAAGATCGATCGAGCTCTCGCCTTCCGAGATATTGATCATGAACCGCTCGCTCAAGTTCACTTCCTCTTGCACCGGTTCCAGGCATCGCCGACACGGTTGCTCAACAACTGTGTAGATCTCCGTGTCCAGATAGAGCGTCGTGAACTGCACGTAGGCATCACCACTCACTCTTACCTCCTCGATGAACGTAACGTTCTCCGACATTTCCGTCGCTCGCTTAGCATCGAGACTGATGTCTATTGGAAAGCGTTTCCCTGGATGTTCAACAAAGGTATCAATATTAAGTTGCATGATTTCGCAGACGGATTGCAACATCGGCCGTCCGCCTCCCCTCCTTTACGTCGTGTACGCGGATTATGTCCGCTCCGTTGGCGATTGCAATCGCGTTCGCCGCTATTGTCCCCGCTAGTCGCTCTGAGCTCGGAAGATCGAGGATCTCACCCAAGAACGACTTGCGCGAAAGCCCAATCAGGATGGGAACCTTGAGATCATTGAAGCTAGCAAGACCACGCAGGATGTCAAGATTGTGAGGCAGACGCTTGCCAAAGCCAATCCCCGGATCGACGATTAGGCGCTTTCGATCGATTCCAGCAGATATTGCCACATCCATCCTCTCCTGCAAGAACCGTTTGATCTCCGCTACCACGTCCGCGTAGTGCGGATCCTGCTGCATCGTCTGCGGTCTTCCCCGCATGTGCATGAGCACGAGGAATGTTGCACCACGCGCCACCACCTCACCCATGTTGGGGTCAAAGCGTAGAGCGCTGATGTCATTTATGATGCTCGCCCCGTGCGCGATCGCCGCCTGCGCCACGGCTGACTTTGTCGTATCGACCGAGATCAGGATATCGCTCCTGTGCGCGATCTGCTCGACCACCGGGATTACCCTCGCCAGCTCCTCATCGACGCTCGCTGATAGAGCTCCTGGACGGCTCGATTCGCCGCCGACATCGATGATGTCCGCTCCTTCGTCCACCATGGCAAGCGCTCGCGCCACTGCCGCCTGTGGCGTGATGTAACGTCCACCATCATAGAAGGAATCGGGGGTGAGATTCAACACCCCCATCACCAGCACCCTTTCTCTCTCTTTCACCCACTCGTTCAGCCGCTTCATCTCGTGCATGAGTATACCACACGGCACGGGTTTGTGACGTCGTTTGACGCTGAGGGTGCATCCCACTACAATTCTATCCACGAGACACAAGAGGGGTGGTTAACATTATAAAGGTACTTCTGACAACGACGATCGATTCTTTGGGCTATGTTGGAGAGGTAGTAGAAGTTGCCGACGGGTATGCGCGCAATTTCCTCCTTCCCAAGAGGTATGCCGTTGCGCCCAACGAGCACAACATCGCACGCTTCGCCAAGGAGCGCGAGACACACATGGCGGAGATCGAGGAACGCGAGGAAAGAGCGAGGCGCCTGCGCGATGCACTTGCCGACCGCGTCCTGGTATTCACACGCAAGGCACATGACAACAAGAAGCTGTACGGCTCAGTGCGCGCAGAGGATATCGTCACCCAGATTGCGGAAGATCTTGGAGAGCACATTGAGAGCGGACGCGTACAGATGGAAGAGGCAATCGATACGCTGGGCGAGCACGCAGTCACGGTCAATCTGTACAAGGGCATCAACGTTGAGCTCCGCGTCCGCGTAGATGAGGAGGGTGCGACAAAAGAGGAGTAGCCCCGCATGAAGAGCGGGTTGCGTTTTATAATCCTGGCAGTATTTGTTCTTGCCGTTGCTGTTTGCGTGCGTGGCGGCGAGATATCTCTTTACGTTGATGGCGAATTGATAGTTTTTTCTCATCCAGTAGTGCAGCGTGAAAGCGAGATCTTCGTCCCATTGCGCGAGATTGGCCTGCCCTTGGGAATCGAGACTGCCCTCGTTGAGGAAGAACGCTCAATCACGATCCGTAGCGCTGACAATGATCACTTCTTCCCAATCGATCATTTTCCGCTTCATAACGGTGTCTACTACATCTCGCTTGAGGAGCTTGTCTCCGTCGCCTCTGCGAGGATGCACGTCTTGGACAGTGAGATATACATCGAGTCCGACACACCTCACCTGACAGCGATCGATGCCTCGGCAAACCGGGTGAGCGTCCGCTTCGATGGTTTCGTCCCCTATGAGGTGCTTTCCTCCGATGGTGGCAGCCTGCACTTGCGCTTCTACCACTGTACAATGGCGGTTGCTCCGCACAAGATCACCGTTACAGGCGGAGTCGTCAGCTCGGTCGCCCTTACCGTGAGCGGTCCGCGTACCGCTGATCTGATCATCTCTCTCTCCCAGGAGTCACTCCCCCAGATCAAGCGTTTCACCACAGACGGCTTCTACTCGGTGTCGCTCACGCTCGACCACCAACCATCGACCGAGATGGAAGAGACGATCGCCCCCCACATCACCTACCACGAGATCACGACCGACATCGGGGCTGGATCGGTAAAGGTGAAGTATCTGTACATCGATGAGTGGCGCGATCACTACAAGCTTGTCCCGGCGACCTCAGAAAATGGGATTGGTACACTCTCTCTCCTGCAGGACATCGCTCGTTCTCACGCTGCAGACGCAGCGATCAACGGTAACTTCTATGATACAAAGACGAACATTCCGATCGGACTTCTGATCGTCAATGGCCAGATTCTAAGCTCAAACTATGAGAGGCGAGCGGCGTTGGGGATCGACTTGTTCGGGCGGCTTAGCTTCCTCAACCCGCAGGTCTCCCTCTATCTGCGCACGCAAGCCACGAAGATCGCCATAGACGATGTTGACCGACCGATTAGGTCGGGTGACCTCATCATGTTCACGGCCGGCTACTCCGGGCCGCTGACAAGCGGGTTTGTCGATTCCTTCCACGTGGTAAAGATTCGAAATGATCGTGTCACATCGGTGCAGGACGGTCCGTACGTGATTGTCAATCCGAATGCGGACCTCCTTGTTGCCTGTGGAAGCGCGCGATCACGCATCAATTCGCTGCGTGTGGGGGATGAGGTGAACTTCGAGTATACCCTCGATCAAGGCGATCTTCTTATCACCGATGCCGTAAGCGCTGGCCCGCTCCTCTACCACGACGGAAACGAGGTGTTAAGTCCGCAGGAGGAGAGTTTCATTATCGATTCCTACTTGGTGAGCGGCCGCGCCGCGCGCAGCCTCCTGGCCACCGATTGGTACGGTGGCCTGATTCTGCTGACTGTAATCAAGAACAGCGAGAGCGTGGGAACGGACTTCGCCGGGCTCCTTGACATCCTCGGAAGGCTGCCTGTGAAGGTGAAGAACGCCATCGCCTTCGACGGCGGACACTCAAGCTCACTCGTGTTCAAGGACGGTCCGATCTATCGAGAGATCTCAAGCGGGGGCAAGGTGGCAGTCGGGCTCCTTCTGGTACCGACGGATCGATGAGGTCGCTCGCGCGTGATGCCCTGGTGATGGCACTAGCCACCGCCATCTCACGCGTTTTCGGACTGTTTCGCGATGTGACAATCGCGGATAAGTTCGGGGCGAGCGGGGCCTACGACGCGTTCTTGATCGCCTTCTTTCTCCCTGTTTTCTTGCGCCAGCTCCTCGCTGAGGGAGCACTCTCAACGGCCCTCATCCCCGTGTACACAAAGTCGCTCGTGGACGACAACGACGCTGACCGGTTCGCAAGCAACGTCCTCTCGCTCCTACTCGTAATCTTTCCCTTCATCGTCGGCGCGGGGATCTTACTTGCTCCAATCTACCTCCCATTTCTGGCAAGCGGGTTCGATCCTGAGAAGCTCGCCCTCTCGATATCGCTTTCGCGCATTGTCTTTCCGTTCATCGCCTTTGTCGGGCTCGCCGCCGCGTTCATGGGAATCTTAAACGCTCACCACCGCTTCTTTGCCCCATCGCTCGCTCCAGTCTGGTTCAACATCGGGATGATCGTCGGCACACTCTTCTTCTCGACCCTCTTTCCTGCTCATCCGATTTACGGACTCGCGCTAGGGGCACTCCTCGGCGGAGCGGGACAGCTCGCCTCGCAGATCCCTTCCTTGCGCAGGATCGGGTTCCGCTTCCAGTTCATGCTGTGGCCACTCCATCCGGGTGTGCGCAAGATGGCCTACCTAATGCTCCCCGCCGTCTTCGCTCTTGCTGTAACGCAGATAAACCTGCTAGTGGACAATAAGCTCGCTTCCCACTTGGGGGATGGGGGAATCTCCTCGTTGCAATACGCGATGCGCCTGTTCCAGTTGCCACTCGGGATTTTCGCTGTCAGCATTGCTAGTGCTCTTCTACCGCGCTTCTCCGCATCGTTGGCACGTGGTGAAAAAGGGCGCTTCTCCTCGTATTTCTCAGATGGGATCAGTGCCAGCGCACTCATTCTGCTACCAGCGATGGCCGGGCTATATGCGATTGGACCAAATGTGATACATCTACTCTTCCAGCATGGGAACTTCTCGGCGGGAGACACCTCCCGCACGTGGCTCGCCCTGTCATTCTACCTCGTTGGAGTGCTCCCCTACGGCCTGGTATTCATCCTCACACGCGCCTACTACGCCCTCGGGCGAACGCGCTTTCCACTCATCGCCTCGGCCTGTGCGGTGGCAGCAAACATCGTTTGCGACATAATGCTGGTGACGCCGATGCGTGTCGGCGGACTGGCACTAGCCACGTCGATCGCGGGTGTGGTCAATGTAGCAATCCTCTCCCTGTTCCTACGGCATGAACTCCCTTCTCTTGCGAACATCGGCCCACGTTTGCTGAGGATCACGCTGGGGACGGGAATCGTCTACCTGGTCGCATTGGAAACACGTCTGGCAGCAAGTGGCGAGTGGATGAGCGTTATCCTTCCAATCATTGCCGCGACGACCACATATGCAGTCTTCGTCCGCGTAAGCGGCCTGTGGCAACTGTTGCGTCCGAAGGGACAGCAGGATCAGCGCGTGTAACCGAGCTGCTCCTTGGCGTCGCTTGAGAGCATGTCAGGCGTCCAGGGTGGGTCCCACACCAGGCTGACCTCTACATCGGTGTCGGGAAACGCCTCACGTACGGCCTGTTCAGCACTACCGGCGAGCATGCCCGCAAGCGGACAGCCGGGGGTGGTGAGGGTCATATCGATGTTGATCTTTCCTTTTGCAAGCTGGATATTGTAGATCAGTCCAAGGTCAATTATATTGATGCCTAACTCGGGATCGATCACATTCTCTAAACTGGAACGGATATTATTCTCGCTCAGTTCCATCGTTTCCTCCTATGATTAGCTCTAAGGTCTCAGGGCCTCCGCCTGCTCGCGTGACCATCGGTCAACCTCGAGGATCCTTGCAAGCGTCAGTTCCTCATTCATGGTATCTTCTCTTGCAGTCCAACGATCAAGTATCTTCTGCAGTCCTTCTACGATTGCCATGAACCCGATCTGTCCACGCAGAAACCTGCCGACAAGAATCTCATCGGCCGCATTTACTGCTGTCGGCGCGGTCCCCGCGCGCTTGCCGGCGGCAAGGACAGTGGCGAATGCAGGATAACGCACCACATCGAGTGCCTCAAACGACAATCCGGAAATCTTCGCAAGTGAGAGTCGCGGGAGCCCTGTGGCGACTCGCTCGGGATAGGTTAACGCGTATTGAATCGGAATACGCATGTCCGATGCGGCAAGCTCGGCGATGATCGACCCATCTTGATACTCCACTAAGGAGTGAATCACCGATTGGGGATGGATGACAGGGTCAATTCTCTCATACGGCACATCGAACAGGTAATGGGCCTCGATTACCTCAAACGCCTTATTGACCATCGTTGCGGAGTCGATCGTTATGCGCGA
>JAYEFP010000092.1:0-9211 GCA_034715975.1 Candidatus Bipolaricaulota bacterium
CTTCCCCGGGGCGAGCACTCCCTGGATAAGGAGCTCCCAAATGATCTCATGAATCGTTAGTGCATCGTGGCGATCATAGTCTTCCGCAAGGCTGCGCACCTGAAACTCCACTGCATTTAAGTGTGTCTGAGGATCGCGCCTCAACACCTTGAACACAAGCTGGCGCAGCTCTTCCTTCTCCATCTAGATCCCTCCCACAGAGACGATACAACAGGTGCGAGAATCGAGCAAGTGTGCACGTTCCGGCAAATGGGAAAATCGGTTGTGCCAGATTTACAGATCTGCTATATTGTCAGGCAGCCTGAAGCAAAGCACATGGTGTCGCAGCAATGTGCTGGAAAATGACACCTTGGGAGGAGGAAAGATGAAGTGCGTGATCGATGGGGCGACAATTTGGGACGGAGCGAATTCACTACACGAGAAGGGAACGATCGTCATCGACGGCGGAAAGATCGAGGCAGTCCTCACACGTGATGAAAGAGATCGATACGAGATACCGACAGATGCAGAGAGAATAGATGGAGAAGGAAGGCTGGCGATCCCCGGACTGGTCAACGCGCACACACACTTGTATAGCAGCCTCGCTCGCGGGATGGCCCTACCGAACTACTCGCCGAACACGTTCACGCAGATCTTGGAACAACTGTGGTGGCGGTTGGATAAGGCCCTCGATCCGAGTTCCGTACGCATGAGTGCGCTGGTTGGAGCGATGGAGGCGGCTCGTTGCGGCGTCACCACCCTGATAGATCACCATGCCAGTCCCCATGCGGTTACCGGCAGCCTTTCGGCAGTCAAGAAAGCTGTGAACAGCGATGTCGGCCTGCGCGGGGCGTTCTGCTACGAGCTCTCCGATCGCGATGGGATGGAGATTCGCGATGAGGGGATAGAGGAGAACCTGGATTTCCTCTCAACTGACGATCCAAGCGACACAATGAGCACGGCCCTGTTTGGCCTGCACGCATCGTTCACGCTCTCAGATGACAGTCTCTCCAAGATGGCAGAGGTCATTCCTGAAGGTGCCGGCGTGCACATTCATGTAGCAGAAGGGCCGGAGGACGAGGAGCAGTGCCAGTCTAAGCACGGAATGCGGATCGTCGAGCGCTTAGACAAGTTCAATCTGCTGCGCGACAGGTCGATCCTCGCCCACTGTCTGCACATCGACGAAGACGAAAAAGACCTGATTGCCGAAAGGATGGCGATCGTTGTGCACAACCCGCGTTCTAACATGAACAACGGCGTCGGGGTGTTCGATATGGACGGATTCCTGCGCAGAGGGATCACAGTCGGTTTGGGAACCGACGGCATTGGGGCGAACATGCTCGCCGAGCTGTTCACAGCGGGAATTCTGCAGAAGGTATCTACAGGAAATTCGCTCGCCGCGGGATTTGGTGACCTGCAGAAGATCCTGTTCGACAATAATCCACAGATCGCCTCGCAGCTTCTCCGCGCCCAACTTGGCCGAATCGCTCCGGGATATCAAGCGGACATCGCGCTGTTCGACTACGATCCTCCCACGCCGATCGACGCGGGAAATGTCCTTGGGCACCTGCTGTTCGGGATTGCTGTGCATGACCTGCGCGTCTCCGATCTCATCGTTGCTGGGCGTTCCGTTATCAGGGATGGGCATTTTGCCAACCTTGATGAGGACACGCTCTACGCGCAGGCGCGCGAGGAGGCAGCGGCACTTTGGGCGCGAATCTCATAAAGGGGGAAGAAGAAAATGTCAGATAAGTTGAGAGTTCAATCATTCTCCGAGTTGCTAGGTTCGATCCTGCAGGAGTATGAGCACAACGAGAGCATCTTCGGGATCCACCGCTCGCTCTTCTATGTACCCAAGAAGGATAGCCCGTATGCGACTGAGATGTTCGGAAGTCACTTAGCCACCCCTGTTGGACCAGCCGCCGGGCCACACACGCAGCTAGCGAGGAATACCATCTCCTCTTGGCTCTCCGGTGGGCGATTTATGGAGCTGAAGACCGTACAGATAATGGATGAGCTAGAAATCTCACGTCCGTGCATCGATGTAGCCGACGAGGGATACAACGTCGAGTGGTCGCAGGAACTGAAGCTCGAAGATTCCGTTAATGAGTATGTCAACGCTTGGGTTGCGATTCACATCTTGCGCAGGGTTCTCGGGTTCGATGGTGAGGTCCCGTTCGGAACAATCTTCAACATGAGCGTCGGCTACAACCTGGAGGGAATTAAGAAGCCACGCATGGTCAAGTTCATGGATACGATGATCGATGCCTCCGAGAAGATTGCTGCCATAAGAAATACGCTCGCCGACAAGTGGCCGGAGTACGCCAATATCGAAATTCCGGCAAGGCTGACAAACAGCGTCACCCTCTCCACGATGCACGGCTGCCCGCCCGACGAGATCGAGCAGATCGCCCGCTATTTGATCGAAGAACGGGGCCTAAATACGCTCGTCAAGCTCAACCCGACCCTCCTTGGTAAAGACCAAGTACTGCACATCCTACACAAAGAATTAGGATATGAAGAGATCAGAATTCCCGATAGTGTCTTCGACAACGATCTCCAGTACGAGCGAGCGGTACGGATGATTGAGAAGTTGAAAGATACGGCAAACGCCAACGGTCTCTTCTTCGGAATCAAGCTGGCCAATACTTTGCCCACAGCTAATCACCGCAACTTCTTGTCAGGTGAGGAGATGTACATGTCCGGCCGGGCCCTCTATCCGATCACGATGACTCTGTTCGACAAGCTGATGCTCCAGTTTGGTGGTGATCTGAACGTATCGTACGCGGGCGGCGCGGATGCTTTGAACGTGGTCGACATCCTCTCTAGCGGTGCGTGCCCCGTAACCTGCGCCTCCGAGTTGCTTAAGCCTGGCGGCTACTCTCATCTTCTGCAGTTTGTGGAGAATATCGAGGATGCGATGAACGAACAGGGAGCGATGAGCCTGGCCAATCTTTCAAGTGACAAGCTAGATTATCTCAAGAACACCGCAGCAGCTGCGCGCGATGATCTTCGCTACAAGAAGGCCTACCACTCGCATGGCCTTCCCAAACTTAGCTCTGACCTCTCGATGTTTGATTGCATCACCGCGCCGTGCAGCGCAACCTGCCCTGTGGAGCAGGATGTTCCAGATTACGCGTGGCTGATCGCTCACGGCGAATACGACAAAGCTTTGTCGGTTATCCTCGCGAGGAACCCCCTTCCTGGAATTACGGGCTACATCTGCACACACGTCTGCCAGACTAAGTGCACACGTAACAACTACGACGAGTCGGTAGCGATCCGCAATCTGAAGCGATTCGCCGTGGAGAACGGACACGCGTCTATCGCGCCGCTTGGAAAGACCGACCAGAAAGTAGCGGTGATCGGAAGCGGCCCCTCTGGCCTCTCTGCTGCCTCGTTCTTGGCACTGAACGGAATCAACGTGACCATCTTCGAAGCCAAGGACGCGGTTGGGGGAATGCCGGCCATCGCCCCTAAGTTCCGCCTTCCGCAGCAGATAATCGATGAGGATGTGAAGCGGATCGTAGACCTTGGCGTGAGAATCGAGACGAATCACCCGGTCGACACGCCTCCGGAGAGCTTGCTCGATCAGGGCTTCTCCGCCGTGTATGTGGCAAGCGGATTCCAGCGCGATGCCATGCTCGAGATTGACGGATTCGATGGAGAGGGAACGTTCACCGCGCTCGACATCTTGGAGCGCGTGCGGCAGGGCGAAAAGGTGGTTCTCGGAGAGAAGGTAGTCGTCATCGGCGGAGGAAACACGGCGATGGACGCGGCGCGAACTGCCGCTCGTATATCCGGTGTGCCAACAACGATAATCTACCGTCGAACTAAGGCTGAGATGCCGGCCGACATCGAAGAGATAGAGGATCTGCTCGCTGAAGGGAACACTATCGAGGAGCTGCTCAGCCCGGTGCGCGTGATCCGCAAGGACGGAAAGATGGTTGGCATCAGGTGCGTGCGCAACAGGCTCGGCGAGCCAGGTCCCGATGGGAGGCGTCGCCCTGTTCCGATCAAGGGAAGCGAGATCGACATCCCAGCCGACACAATGATCATCGCCATTGGCCAACGTCCTGAGCTTACGTTCCTCGATGGGAGCGGAATCTCAGTCACCGACAGGGGGCGAATAGCCGCTGAAGACGGCACCGGGGACACCGGTGTGGCCTGCGTCTACGCCGGCGGAGATGCTACGCGTGGTCCAGCGACGATCATCCAGGGAGCGGCTGATGGTCGCCGTGCGGCAAAAGCAATCTGCCTAAAGTTGGAAATTGATTACAAACAGCTACAAGTACAACACCCACGGCTGTCCGAAGAGGAGATCATCGAGATTAAGCGGGCACGTGCGCGCAAGGTACCACAGGTACACCCCGCTGTACTCCCTCTCTCGGATCGTTCTGGGTTTGACCTAGTGGAGAAGAAATTCACCGAGGAGGAGGCCCGTGCCGAGGCATCGCGTTGTCTGCAGTGCTCCACCGTGTGCGATAAATGCGTGGAGGTCTGCCCAAACCGAGCAAACTACACGTACCACATCACCCCGTTTGCGGCGCAGCTTCCGGTCTTGAGTTGTGATAACGGCAATCTGCAGGTAGTAGGAGAGGAAGAATTTGCCATAAAGCAAGACAGGCAGGTATTGCACGTCGATGACTTCTGTAATAAGTGTGGGGTCTGTGCGATGTTCTGCGTACACACCGGCAAGCCGGCACACGATAAGCCACGCCTGTTCCTCGACGAGAAGGACTTCCAGCAAGAGGATGAGAACGCATTCTATGTGCACGGTAACGAGATAAGGTCTCGCCATGCCGGGAGTGAGGCAAGGCTCATCATCAACGGGGAGAACGCGCAGTATGAGGATGAACATGTGGTGATTACCCTGTCACCAAGACTGGCAATCGAGAGCATGCGCCTGAAAAAGGCATTCGACGGAGAGCTATCGCTTACGCACGTGGCAACGATGAGCGTGATCCTGCGTGGGATCCGGGAATCGCTCCCATTCTTGGTAAAGTAAGGTTGTTCCCTTATCATTCTGAGGGGGCAAATTAACGTTGAGCTCCCGGAGACGGATGCCGGTTGCGAAGCAAGACCGGAGGTCGAAGAGAATTCACCACGAAGAGCCTGTCTGCGTCCGAAGGACAGGCAGGCACGAAGGACACGAAGAATGGAATTTGATGAACTGTCGAATCGGGTAATTGAGTGTGCGATTGAAGTGCACCGGGAACTGGGCCCAGGATTGTTGGAATCGACCTATGAGCAGTGCCTTGCGCACGAGCTCAAGCTGAATGGGATTCAGTTCGAGCTTCAACATCCACTGCTAGTGAAGTACAAAGGTGTGCGTCTCGACTGCGGCTATCGGGTGGACATACTGGTAGAAGACAAGCTGATCATCGAGTTGAAGAGCGTCGAGCAGATCAAGGGCATCCACGAGGCGCAGTTGCTGACTTACATGAAGCTGGCGGGAGTGAAGATCGGGCTTCTGATCAACTTCAATGTCACGAAGCTCAAGAATGGAATCAAGCGCTTTGTTCTTTGACTCCTTCGTGCTCTTCGTGTTCTTCGTGGTGAAACAGTCGGCTCTGTAAGAGCCTTGGCTCTTGCCCCTTTGTCTTTAGTTGCTTATTTGAAACGACTGTCTGGGCTTGAAGACGAACAGTAGAAAAGGTTCACTTAACAGACTGAAGAAAGGAGAAGATCAGGATGGGAGAGGTAAAGGCGTTGCGTTGCATAACATGTGGGCGGAAATTCACCCCAAACGAAGTCGAGTACACATGCCCGGATTGCGGACCACGGCGAGGGACGCTTGAGGTCATCTACGACTACAAGCAGGTCGCTAAGGTCTTCAACAAAGAGACGCTCTCGTGCGATACGGAACATACGATGTGGAGGTATTTGCCACTCCTTCCAATCGAAGATCGTCGCTTCATCCAGCCCCTGCGCGTCGGGTATACGCCCACTTATTCATTTGGTGAGTACGCTCGTGAACTCGGGCTGAAATTCCTGTACATAAAGGACGACGGGCAGAACCCGACCGCGTCATACAAGGATCGCGCTAGCTCGGTCGTCGTCATTAAGGCACAGGAGAAGACAAAACGCGTGGTCACCGCCGCGTCCACAGGAAACGCTGCAAGTTCGCTTGCCGGTTTCTCCGCCGCGACCGACCTTAAAACAATGATCTTCGTCCCGCGCACGGCACCGGAGGCAAAGGTGACGCAGCTCTTGATCTACGGGGCGAAGGTGTTCCTTGTTAATGGATCGTACGATGTCGCCTACGACCTCGCCGCAGAGGCGGCAGATGAGTTTGGCTGGTACAATCGCTCAGCAGCGGTGAATCCCTACCTTGTTGAGGGGAAGAAGACAGGTGCGTTGGAGCTCGCCGAGCAGATGGCATGGGAGCCGCCGGATGTCGTATTCGTCGGCGTCGGCGATGGCTCAGTGGTGAGTGGAATCTGCAAGGGATTCGACGAGTTGCTGAAGCTGGGTATGATCGACCGCCTTCCAAGGGTAATCGGAGTACAGGCGGAGGGATCGGCACCAATCGCCGCGGCATTTGCCAAGTACGATGGTAAGACTGTCGCCATCGATGACATCAAGGCTGAGACCGTGGCCGATAGCATCTGCGTCGGAAAGCCACGCGACATCGTGAAGGCGGTGACGTACGTGCACGCAAACGGCGGTGACTTCATCACCGTGAGCGATGAACAGATCATGGCGGCAATTGCGACAATGGCTAGGAAGACGGGCGTCTTCCCCGAACCGGCTGGTGCGGCCCCATTTGCCGGTCTGCTAAAGATGGTCGCGGAAGGGAAGCTTGCTGGAAAAAGAGTGGCGGTGATGGTCACTGGGAACGGCCTCAAGGACATCGTCACAGCGCGGCGCGTTGCCGGGACGGCGATTGAGATAGAACCGTCTCTTGCCGCAGTGAAGGAACACCTATGAAGATCAGGTTCACAGTAAATGGACGCATCGAAGAGCGGGATGTACGTGAGGACGAGCGCCTGCTCGACTTGATCCGTGACGATCTCCAACTGACCGGTACCAAAGAGGGATGCGGTGAGGGAGAGTGCGGTGCCTGTACCGTCCTCATAGATGGAAAGGCGATCGCTTCCTGCTTGATCCTTGCCCCGCAGGTTGACGGAAAGGAAATACTTACTGTGGAGGGGATTGCAAAAGGCGCGGAACTTCATCCGATCCAGAAAGCGTTTGTGGAGAAGGGTGCGGTGCAGTGCGGATTCTGCACTCCGGGGTTCATTATGTCTACCTACGCGCTGTTGACCTCGAACCCCAACCCTGGCGATGAGGAGATCATGGCCGCGCTGGAGGGAAATCTATGTCGCTGCACGGGCTATGCGAAGATCCTCGATGCGGTACGCTACGCAGCAGAGCTAATGAGAGAAGAGAAGAGTTGACGATGACCTGCACGATTGGAATTGAGGGTAACGTCTAACGTGGCAGGCAAACCCTACTGGGCGAACTGCCACGCCACGGAAGACACGCTGTTTGTAGCGTCGGAGCCCTGTCTATCTAGCCAGGCAGCCTCCGGTGTTGAGCGAGTATCAAGTGGAGCCGCCCTATGATCACGAAAATCGCAGTAGAAGCGATTGTTCTGGCTGCCGGTAAGGGTGAGCGGATGGGCGCGATCAAGCCACTCATTGTGATCGATGGCCAGCCCATATTGGTGCGTGTGATTACGACGCTGCGCACTGCGGGGATCGGACGGGTCATCGTCGTCCTAGGCTACAACGCGGCACTGATCGAGAAGGAAGTCGACCTTTCTCGATGCATTGTGGCGAACAATACGGACTACGAAAGTGGAATGGGAAGCTCGCTCAGTCTTGGAGTAAGCCTTCTGTCGTCAGCGGCAACCGGCTTCCTGGTTGTCCACGCCGACATGCCCTACGTGAAGGCAGAAACTGTGAGTAAGGTAATTGCGCGAGCGCTGGAAGGAGCGAAGATTGTCGCCCCGGTCTACAAAGGAGTGCGGGGTTTCCCGGTCTATCTCGATTGTGGGTGCCGCGAGGAGCTGCTACCGACGCTGCGTGGGGAGATTGGCGCTCGCAACTACATCTCCCAACACGAGGATGATCTCGTATTGGTTGAAGTGGATGATCCTGGGGTGATAATCGATATCGATCGACCACAGGACATCATGGGAGGGTAAATATGCGTCATTACGTGAAAATCAAGACAATACCGGAGCTTCTCTCGCGAATTGAAGAGCCGGGAGCGCGCATCCTGTGTGGGGGTACTGATCTTGTGGTCAAGATGCGCTCTGGAACGATCGATCCGCAGGTACTCCTTGATATCTCGGACACGCAGGAGCTGCGAGGGATCGAAGAGAAGGACGACCGTGTGACGATCGGCGCTGCAACAACGGTAAGTGAGATCATAGCCGACCCAGTGATTGTAGGGAAGCTCTCGCTGCTGCAGAGCGTTCTGCGCACGCTGGGATCGACCCAGATCAGGAACTGCGCTACTCTCGGTGGAAACCTGGTGAATGCCTCCCCTGCAGCGGACAGTGCTATTCCTCTACTTCTCTATCAAGCACAGGTGGTTGTCGCGGGGGCGCAAGGCGATCGGCAGGTTCCGGTGGAGGACTTTCTGCTTGCGCCGGGGAAGGCTGCACTATCAAGTGGTGAATTCGTCCGGAGTGTTTCGATCCCTATTCCAAGTGCGACGTTCACTCCGTTCTTCCACAAAGTGGGGCGCCGCAAGGCGATGATCATCGCTATCGCGTCACTCGGAGCGCTCGTGAGCGTCAAGGACGGCACGATTGATGAGATTCGTCTGGCCGCCGGGTCCGTTGCTCCACGGCCGATCAGACTGCACAACTTGGAGACAGAACTCACGGGAAAGGCGATCACTCAATCGTTGATTGAGCAGACAAAGACGGCAGCGATGAAGGCCGTATCTCCGATCGATGATGTTCGTGCAAGTGCCAATTATCGGCGCGAGGTGATCGGCGAACTCGTCGCGCGCGTTCTGCGCGACATGGCTCAAGGCTAGCATTGCGGGCACGGTTTCTGGTATTGTGGTTTCAGGAGGTGGCTTCATGAACAAATGGCGTTTGGTGTCCCTGGGTATCCTCTTGCTTGCTGTTGTCGGAATTGGTGGTTGTTTTCTCTTTCCCAATCACCCGCCGGTGGCCTCGTTCACCGTTTCGCGTGGTACCAACCCCGATAATCCCGACGATCAGCTCGTTGTCGTCCTCGACGCATCAGGATCGACCGACCCGGAC
>JAYEFP010000093.1:0-2523 GCA_034715975.1 Candidatus Bipolaricaulota bacterium
CGCTGTCCTTCCGGCAACAGCAAAACGCTTTCAGTCGTAGGAGTGCCACTTACGGAAGAGCTGACCGCTGACTCCAATCCCCGTCCAGGCGAACAGAAGAATAATCATGAACCACAGTCCCGCCGCCTGCCAGTAGCTGAGAGTCTTGAAAAGCCCCAGGTGGCCGACAACGATGCTGTTCCACAGCATCTGGATGATCCAACTGAAAAAGAAGAAAGCCCCGATTCCACCGCCCGTCATCAATCCCCGTACCAGTTTCATCACTCATCTCCCCCAAAACAGGATGGAAGCATTATAGCGATGGAGGCGCACAGAACGAAACGTGAACTCCACGGTGCAGAGACGCGGGCCAGGATCAGCCCAGCCCGCCCCTCACAGTCAACATAGCTCACAGTCGGCTAGATTGCTCCCACCTTTCCTGGTAGTTTAGGGAAGAGACGTGCCTGTTCCACGCTATTGAGTCCACAGACGAATCTTGTCAGTCGCTCGATGCCGATTCCAAAGCCGGCGGAAGCGGGAACGCCTTCTTCAGCGATGGATAAGTACTGAGAGAATCGTTCCTTGTCGATCCCATCCTGTTCCAACCGGCGAATGATGCGATCCAGCGTGTGTTCGCGCTCCCCGCCGGAGAGGGCCTCACCGTAGCCCTCGGGATAGAGCAGGTCCATGTCGAGCAGGATCTCCGGCCGCGTTGGGTCCTCCCGATCGTAGAACTCGCGGACTGCCCGAGGAAAGTCGATCACCCAAGCCGGCTGAGAGAGGGACGCCGACAACCGATCGTCGAACGCTTTTCCGAATTGTTCTTGTGCATCTTGAAACGTGACGCGCTCAAACGGCGCCTCAGGGATGTTCAACTCCCGTCCCAAGCGCTCCAGCTCGGCGGCGCAGTGCTCAGAGACCGCCGTCAACACGTGCACGAGCAATCCTTCGCCTACGCCAATGATCTCGTCGCGCGAAGCGTCATGAACCTCCAGATCAAGCTGGACAAACTCGGCCAGGTATCGTCCTAGGGAAGCTCGCTGCGCCGGCTCCATGCGCACGTTAGGTGAGATGCTGTAGATGCGCGGAAGCGTTCGCAGAGCGATCTGCTTATGCAGGATCATGCTCTTTGTTAGCTGATAAGGAGACCCGTAGAAACTGACCGTCCCATCGAACGTGTCATGATGGAGTGGATCAGTAATTGGGGACAGGATCACCGGCAGGATCTCAGTAAATCCCTGTTGGCGCAGATACTCGCGCGCCGCGTGCATGATTTCATCTTTGACTTTCAGTACATCAACAAGTTGGCTCCCTATAAAACTGGACATTATATATCTCCTTATATGTGCATTCATGATTTATTTGCGCCATGCTTAGTTGATCGATGGCATAGAGTTCCCTCAGTTGGGGGTAAGACTTAAATGGTGCGGATTTGCGCCTCAGAAAGAGGCGTTTGGATTATGCACAGAGAAGAAGGGATTATTGACGAGGCTGACCTTGGTGTCGCACTTGAAATACATCTTTGCGATACGGCATGCTTGCATCATTACCACCTCTTCTTCTTGGAGATGCACCACCCTAGCACATTTCCTCTTCTTCGTCAAGGACAATCCGTCACGTGCGACAGACTTCGGGGTTGGCATCCGAGGTTCCGCCGTGATGCACATTACGGAAATCAGTCTCTTCCGTGCAAGAAAAGCCTCCCGTACTTGCTTCTCAACAGTAATCAAGCCCCGCGTACCTTTCTGCTACCTTTTTTTATGATGAACACCAACGGAAGAATTCTGTGCATAGTTCTATTTGTTTCCATGCTGTCGATCGGAGTGTTGGGGCTGGCAGCCGCGATCGATGACAACGCTATCACGGCAGAGGACTCCCAAATAACGATCGCTGTCCTTGCAAATGATACTATCACGGGAAGTGTGACCTCGCTCAACGTCACATCAGGACCGAGCTTCGGAACAGCGATTGTCAACCCGGACAACACGATCACCTATGAGCCTGTTGCCAACTTCAATGGGACGGACACATTCACATATCAGGTTGTCGACGGTGGAGGGACATCGACGGCACAGGTTACCGTTGCCGTCGCTTCAGTGAATGATGCTCCTGTATTGGTGGATAACCTCTTTGCCACTGAGGCCGACACTCCGGTCACAATTACGTTGCAGGCAACCGACCCAGAGCTCGATACATTCTACCCTGAAGACGATCTTCTCACGTTCGTGATTGTCAGTCAACCAAACCACGGAACACTCGATGGAGATCTGACACAGATCGCCTACGAGACGCCACACACCGCCATCGTTACCCTCACCTACATCCCAGATCCCGGCTTCTCCGGAGACGACAACATCACCTTCTCCGTAACAGACATCGGTGGGGCAATCAGTACGGCACAGATCTATGTCAAGGTGGGAGTGCCAAGAGACACCAAGAAGGCAGCCTACCAGCCGATGCCCCTGTTCACTCCCAAGTCAGCTCTGCAGATAGGAACGATAGTCTAGTGTAGGACCTGATCGAGTCCCTGCATACCACAACATT
>JAYEFP010000094.1:0-2517 GCA_034715975.1 Candidatus Bipolaricaulota bacterium
GAAGCCGGGGATCAGTGCGATGGTTGCCGATATAGTGCCACAGAAGTATCGCGTGGAGGCGTTTGGAATCCTGCGAATTGGAGCAAATGCTGGCTGGGCGATCGGTCCAGCGATTGGCGGCTTCCTGATGGTCATCTCCTACTGGTTGCTCTTCCTCGTTACAGCCGCTGCCAGCCTTATCGGGACGGTGTTGATTGTCCTGTTTATCGAAGAGTCTAGTCACACACAGGCCGCACAGCGGTTTGATCTCCCAAAGGTTTTTGATGCCGGACGGGATAGAGGTTTTCTTGTCTTCTGTGGATTCAGCTTCCTATTGTTCCTGGTAATGGGGCAGTTTGCCAGTACCTTGTCCGTCTTTTCTACGGAATTCGTCGGGATAAGCGACGTGCAACTTGGCATCGTCTACACCCTAAACGGAATCATCGTCGTCTTCTTCCAGTGGCCGGCAGCACTCATTGGAGGGAAGATCGGGACAAGGCGTGCCCTCACCCTGGGGGCGATCTTGTTCGGCGCCGGCTACTTCACGGTTGGGCTCGCACACTCGTTCTACTTCCTACTAGGATCGATGACCGTGATTACACTAGGAGAGGTGATCTTTGCCCCCAGTGCAACGACCGCCGTTGCCAATAGCGCGCCAGAGGGGAAGATGGGACGCTATATGGGCTTCTTCGGTCTTGCTGAGGCGCTTGGTTGGTCTGCAGGGCCGTTTATCGGCGGATGGCTCATCGATTACCTCAGCAAGAAGCCCGTCTTGTTGTGGGGGGCGATCGCGGCGATTGCTGTCACCGCCGCGATTGGATTCTCTTATTCCGGACGCGTCCGAAAGCAGGTCGCTTAACCGAGCACATTCTCGAATGTGGCCTCCAGAATGTCCATCCCTTCATCGATCTGCTCGTCTGTAATCACGAGCGAAACAAGTACACGAATCACGTTTCCGCGTATTCCGGCTGTGGGAAAGATGGCTCCGTTGCGTAGCGCAGCATTTGCGATCTGCGATGTTATCTCACCAGCAGGCTCCTTGGTTGAACGGTCCTTGACGAGCTCCATTGCGACCATCGCTCCCAACCCGCGTACGTCACCCACGACGTCAAACCTGTCTTGTAGCGCATTGAAGCGCGCCTTGATACGCTCACCGACGTGGTCCGCCCGCGCCATCAGGTTCTCCTCGTCGATCGCCTTGATGACCTCGATCCCCGCACGGCATGCAAGCGGGTTACCAACGTACGTTCCACCGATGCCACTCGACACGGGAGCGTCCATCATTTTGCTTTTGCCCACCACACCAGACAGGGGAAGACCAGCGGCGAGCGACTTGGCGACGCAGATCAGATCAGGTTCGATTCCAAAGTGCTCGTAGGCGAAGAACTTGCCCGTGCGGCCGATCCCCGACTGCACCTCATCCAAGGCAAGGACAAACCCGTATTTATCTGCCAGGTTACGCAGCGCCGGTAGGAACCAAGCAGGGGGAACGAGGAATCCTCCCTCGCCGATCACCGGCTCGACGACCATCACCGCGACCTCGGACGGGTCGACGAGTGAGAGGAGTGCCTGCTCGATGTCATCGGCGGAGACATCCTTACGGTAGGTATACGGATAAGGAAGGCGATAAACATCGCTGGCAAACGGCCCGAATCCGGCCTTGTACGGCATCGCCTTGTGCGTCATCGTCATCGTGAGGAGCGTTCGTCCGTGGAACGCGTTCTCGAAGACAAGGACAGCATTACGTTTAGTGTACGCACGGGCGATCTTGACCGCATTCTCCACCGCCTCGGCACCGCTGTTGAAGAACGCCGCCTTGTACGGGCCAGTCCCGGGAACGTGTTCACAAAGAAGGCGCGCCAACTCGCCGAAGGGTGCGTAAGGAACCGCAGTGAAATCAGTATGGAGGAAGTGATCCACCTGATCGTGAAGCGCTGCGACGACACGCTCGTGACGCTGGCCAACGTTCAGACAGCCCCAGCCACCGGAGAAATCGACGAAGCGGTTGCCATCAAGGTCCTCAACTATCGACCCATGGCTCTCCTTAATGACGAATGGGGCATAGGTGGCGATCGGAGCAGCCACATATTTCTCCTTCTCAGCAAAGACAGCAGCAGACTTTGGACCGGGAAGTGCTGTTTCGATACGCGTGAAATGTCGATTGATCATATTTCCCCCCTGTGATAGACATTGAATGCGCCGGAATGGTACCGGAAGAAGGAGCTGTGGCGCAAGACACATCTTCTGCAGTCATAAGTCTATGCCGCGCCTTTAAGAGGCAACTTCAAGACCGTAACTGCAGAAGATAGGGACATATGGTGGAAAACCCACACTAGTTTAGGAGCTAATTTGTGCTAAGTCAAGGGCTGTATTCTGCGTATGAAAGACCAGGCCCTGTTGTCTCCTAGAATTCATCACAAATGCGTGGGATACTAGCGTAGAGGAAAGCCAGGGCATGATTCTGTGTCGGTCGCTGTATGGGTGAAATCTGACACTTCGAACCCCCAATCCCAAGCCAATGTGCTAACTAATCTCACC
>JAYEFP010000095.1:0-2503 GCA_034715975.1 Candidatus Bipolaricaulota bacterium
CGGCTGTTTCACCACGAAGGACCTGTCTGCGTGCGGACACGCACAGGCAGACGCAGACAGGCTCTTCGTGGTGCATTCTTGTCGGTATCCATCTGACCTCAACTCCAAGTTACCCACTCGAAACGACGAGGAAGCAATAAGAATGAATCTCGATGCCGCGCATGCCTACCTCATGGCCAAGAAGGGAGCCCCAGAGGAATGGCCATTTGACCTGGAGACGCCGGTGTACAAGGTGATGGGAAAGATGTCTGCCCTCCTTGCCCCAAGCATGACCCGCTACGCATCACGCTCAAGTGCGACCCTGATCACGCCCTCATGCTTCGCGATATGTACACAGCAGTCACTCTCGGCTACTACATAAACAAGCGACACTGGAACACGATCATCCTCGATGAGGGTATCCCGGATGCTGAGATCGAGGAGATGATCGACGAGTCCTACGACCTTGTCGTCAAGAGATTAACCAAGACAGCGCGGAAAGAGCTGGAAGAGGCGGGCGCAGACTAGTTCTCTACATACTGTCGATGTCACAGGTCCGCGCATCCAGCGTGTAGGAATCGCTTGGGAATTAAATCCACCTCATCCCTCAGGGAGAAGATAGAATAGGATGGCAAAGAAGTGGCATGCGCTCCCAGCAAGGACGAACAGATGCCAGATGGCATGGTGATAAGTGAGTTTCTTCCAGCCATAGAAGATGATTCCCAGCATGTATGCCGCTCCGCCCGCGATAAGGAGGATGAACCCATTGAACGGGATGCTCACCATGAGCTTGCGAAAGATGATAACCATCAACCAGCCCATCCCTATGTAGGGGAGAATAGAAAGCTTCCCAAACCAGCCCTTGAGCGCGATCTGCAAGATGATCCCGAGAGCAGCCAACCCCCACACGATTCCGAGCAGGAGAAATCCCTGTGAATCATGCAACCCGATGAGGAGAAACGGCGTGTATGTACCTGCAATCAACAAATAGATCGAACAGTGGTCGAAGATTCGAAACAGCCGCTTCGCCCAGACAGGACGCAGGCCATGATAAAGAGTGGAGGCAAGATGCAAGATGACAAGGCTTATCCCATAGATGGAGAAACTGGCAATTTTCAACGGATTGTGTTGTTGAATGGCCAGAGTGACAAGCAGGGTGAGTCCAACGATGCTGAGCACAGCACCAATGCCGTGAGTGACGCTGTTGGCTATCTCTTCACTCAGGGTGTAGTGAGTCCATGGCTCCGGCTGTGGTTGCCTCTTCTCTCTCATCGATGATACTCCTGTTAGCAGCGTACAGTAACAAGCAACGCGATTACGCTGCCATCGCTTTTTCGTATTCATCCAACAAGGAGTCGATGAGTTCGTGGACTGAGGTGATCTTGTCCACCCGATAGGCGTTGGCACCGGCAAACGCAAATCCATCGTTCAGCTCGCCTTTCTTCGCATTGGTCAGCGCGCGCGCAATGCAATAGGGCGATGTTCGGTAATCACAGGTCTTGAGGCACTTCCACGGACACTCGAACGGCTTCTTGATTCCTGCCGATACATCGTCAAGAAATTCGTTCCGTATCGCCCTTCCTGGAAGTCCGACTGGGCTATCAATTATCACTAAGTCCTCCTTTCTGCATCTAAGATATTCCTCTTTAAACTCAGTGGAGGCATCACATTCATAAGTGGCTACAAACCTGGTCGCCATCTGCACACCCTGGACTCCCAAACGCATGAATTTGGCGATATCCGCTCCATAGAAAATGCCTCCTGCGGCAATAACGGGGATGTTCTTGTCAAACTGCTGCTCAAACGGCTCTATCGCTGCGATGACCGCTGGCACTAGTTTATCCAATGCATAGTCAGGATTATCGATCTCTTCCTTCTTGAATCCGAGATGGCCACCAGCCATTGGCCCCTCTACAACCACCGCATCGGGAACATACTGATATCGTTTCGCCCAATGCCGGAATATGATCTTGGCCGCTCGCGCAGAAGACACTATCGGAACAACTTTGGTACGAACCTGTTGCAGTCTATCGAGCGACACTGTCTTGGGAAGCTTGAGCGGAAGCCCCGCTCCAAGGAAAAGCAGATCCACTCCTTCATCAACAGCGGTCAGCACGAGATCATCGTAATCAGAAAGGGCCACCATTATGTTCACCCCGATAACCCCGTCAGACATTTCTCTTGCCTTTCGTATCTCCTTTCTCAGAGCCCTCTTGTTGGCTTCTCTATAATCCGTCTTGAAATCAGGTTCAAGCATTCCGATACCAGCAGCACCGATAAGCCCGATGCCTCCCTCATTGGCCACCGCCGCAGCCAAGCCAGACAAAGAGATTCCAACGCTCATTCCTCCTTGAACAATTGGTATCCTTGCCTCCAGTTCACCTATTTTCAAGCATGCCATCGTCGCTGATCTCACAGAACATCACTTCCTCATCAAACATAGATGCCTAGTTACCTGTTAACCCTAACATTCACATAGCCTCCGTTGATCACAGATTTAATCCTACCGCTCAGCTACCGGTGT
>JAYEFP010000096.1:0-9086 GCA_034715975.1 Candidatus Bipolaricaulota bacterium
TTCGATCTGCTCATCAGTTTCCGTCCCCCGCTCACGCAGGCGCGCGCCGAGGATCTCAAGCGACGATGGTGTGAGAAAGACATAAACGACGGAGAAATCGCCCAGTCCCCGTTCCATCAGCTTCCTTGCCCCCTGGACATCAATGTTCAGGATTACATCCTTTCCCTCCGCAAAGACCGATTTGATCTGGCCGCGCGATGTGCCGTACTGATGCCCCAGGTAGGTCACATGCTCGACAACCTCACTCTCCTGAACGAGTTGCTCGAACTGTTCATAGGTGATGAAGTGGTAATCCCGGCCATCGACCTCATCGCTACGGCGAGGGCGAGTTGTAAAAGAAACCGAGTAGGAAAGTCCAGGGAGCGTCTCCATGACCCGTTCGATCACCGAATTCTTCCCCGCCCCAGACGGGCCACAGACAATGAACGCCACGCCGCCGCCAACGCCACGTCGCCGACTGCTTATCGCCTCACTCGACATTCTGTACCTGCTCCTTGAATGCATTGACCGCAAGCTTCATGTCAATCACGAGACCGTTGATCGCCAGATCGCGTGATTTCGACCCGAGTGTGTTCACCTCGCGCAGCATCTCTTGGCTGAGGAAGTCAAGCTCCTTACCAACCGGCTCGCTTGAACTCAGGAGTGATCTCGCGCGAGCAACGTGCCCCTGCAGACGAGCAACTTCCTCCTGCACATCGTAGCGCTCAACAATAAGGGCTATCTCCATCTCCATGCGCGCAGGGTCAACTTCCACGCTAAGAGAGGCAATCTTTTCCCGCATCCGCGCCCGTAGCTCGCTTACCACCTCCGGCAACCGGGCCTCTACCTGCGCAACAAGAGATGATATCCTGCTTAAGATCCCCTCGATCTCCCCCGCGAGGTGCTCTCCTTCCTTCGCCCGCGCGTTCTTCGTCGCTGCGATTGCCTCCTGCAGCGCCTCCTCGATAATTGGGGCCGGATCGTCGTCTTTGCCAGTTACCTGCTGCAGCGCACCAACAGCTATCAGATCAGAGAGAGCCGGAGGCTTAGGAAGAGAGAACCGCTCAACCACGTGCCGCAATCCGCTCAGGTACCTCTCAACCCTCTCCGGGGAGAAGATCTCCTGCTCCACTGCTTCCGCGTCGCGCTCAAGCGAGATTTGCACTCCAATCTCCCCTCGCTTGAATGCACGCTTAATCAACTCTTCCACCTGTACCTGCACCTGTGGACGATCGTGAAGGGACCGCACGCGTACAGATAGAAAGCGGTGATTTAGGGTGCGCAAAGTAACCTCCACGCGCCAACCAGCGGCAGTTGCCGTTCCCATGCCAAAACCGGTCATACTACTTATCATTCCTTCCTCCAATAAACGAAATCGCAGCATATCCGACAACCGCGGATCGGTCTCCGGTCATATCGCCGGAGGTGGCATACGAGGCGAGTCTTGCCTCCCACCCCAAAGTGCGCGCACAGCTCATCAGCGCGGTGATCGCGCCCCCACCACAGATCGTGAGACTCTCCGCAATCAGCTTGTGGTAGAAGCCCTTCACATCCAGGGCCAGAATACGGTCGATCGCTTCGTGATCAATTCTACGAGCAACATCATCTGGCTGGTAGTGGGTGAAGTCGCTACTAGCGATGACCACACCAGCGCTTTCTTCGGCAACAGCGGCGATCGCCTCACCCAAGGAAACAACATCATCGATCGACGGAAGCATCACGCAGATCGGGACAAATGGCACGCCCAGTCCGAACAGGTGCTGAAGAAAGGGAAGCTGCACCTCGATCGAGTGTTCACGCAAGAACGCCTCCGGCGCGACCCTGACCCCAGCGTCTACCAATCTCAGCGCGATCTCCGTAGCGATTGGAGAAGAGCCGAGCGGCGTTTCCCAAACCCCCTCCGTAGCGATCGATATCGGTTGTCCCATCCCCGTGTGATTCGAGCCCAGGATGATTGCCCACTCCGGAGTGCCACGTGCAGCAAGCTCCTTGTATCCCTCCCCAGCGACCGCGCCCGAATACACGTAGCCGGCATGCGGAGTGATAAGGCCCATCGATGAGTCGAGTGGGGTAAGGGAACGCGGGACACCACACAGTCGTGTCAATTCCCGGGAGAGGCCATCAGGGGTTCCCGGATAGAACATACCAGCAACGACAGGTTTGCGAAGTGAGATCATGATGCAACGATTGTAGCGCCCCACCGATCTACGGTGCAACTGCTTTCCCTTGACTCGAGGTAGCTAAGAGTGTATAGTTGTCAGTAATCATTTACTTACAAAGGAGGGAGGATGTCGCGCAAGAGTTCACCCGAACGCCAGCAAGAGATTGTGCAGGCTGTGCTTAGCCTTATCGCGGAGCAGGGGATACAAGGCGTAACAATGGCTCGTATTGCTGATAGAGTCGGCATTACCGAGGCAGCGCTCTATCGGCACTTTCGCGGGAAAATGGAGATCGTTGCCGCGACGATAGATACGACATTCGATGAGCTTTGGGCGATGCTGACAGCTTCAGCAGGTAGCGGAACAACGTGCGAAATGTTGAAGAATGTCCTCATTGCACACTTGAGATTCATCGAGAAACACCCTGGAATGGCCCGGATCCTCTTTTCGGATGAGGTGCATTTCAACTCCGCTACTCTGCGCAAGAAGTTATCCCAAAGAGGTGTACAAGTTTCGGGGCTTATCGCGAATTTGCTGCATGCCGGGAGCGCAGCAAGGGAACTACAGGCGAACCTAGATGTGAAGAGTGCCACCGTTCTCTATCGCGGAATCGTCCAAGCGCAGGTGTTGGCGTGGGCTCACGCAGAGAAGGAAGGTGGACTGGCAGACAGCGCGGACGGGATATGGAAGCTCTATGAGAAGGCGATACGAGAGTAGAGTTTTTTTCGTCTCTATGTTAGTAATTAGCGACAAACTTATTCGACGAGTTTCTTGAGGAGGAAACAGATGGACAAACTAGCAAAATGGATCATCAGGCGGCCGTGGATCACACTTGGCGTCCTCCTCTTGGTCACCGGCTTCTTTCTCGCGGGTATACCGCGACTCCAGGTTGACAACTCCGTTGGCTCTATGCTGCCAGCCGAGCATCCGGCACGGTTGCTCTATGATGAGGTAGACGACACGTTTGGTGGCACGGACGTCATGGTCGTCGTCGTGCGCAGCGGCGACGTATTCAGCACAACCACCCTTGAACAAGTAATCGACCTGACAGAGGCCTTTCAGGGCCTTCCCGGAGTAGATGAGGTTATCAGCCTATCCACGGCAAAACGGATGCAGGGCGAGGAGGGGACCCTCATCGTGCGCGACTTGATGCCCACGGTTCCAGTCGACGCAGAAGGGCGGGACGATTTGCGCGCGTACGTGCTGAGCAATGAGCTGTACATCAATAATGTCATTTCCAGCGACGGTCTCTACGCGGGGATCGTTGTCGAACTTCTTCCTGACACCGATGACAGTGTGGTGTACACCAGCCTAAGGCAGATTATCGGCGAGCAAGAAAATACCTCCGATATCTACGTGGCAGGTGGTCCAGCCATTAAGGCGGAGATGTCAAGTTCGATGAAGAGCGATCTCATGCGGTTGATTCCGTTCGTCATCCTGGTGCTTGCGATGGTCCTTTACCTGTCGCTGCGAACGGTGTCTGGGGTTCTTCTGCCGCTTGCTGTGGTTTTTTTAACAGTCATCTGGACAGTAGGTCTGATGGGATGGACAGGAACGGCTATGGCGATGATCAGCACAACCATGCCGATCATGTTGATCGCCATCGGAGTGGCGGATGCAATCCATATCCTCACCGAATATTACGGCAGCCTGCGAAGTGGTGAGAAGAAAGAAGCCGCTATTCGTACCGTCGTGCGCCATATTGGCATCGCGATCGTGCTGACGAGCATCACCACGCTAGTCGGGTTCCTCTCACTTGGCACATCGCCGGTTCAACAGGTGATGCAATTTGGGCTATTCGTTGGGTTTGGCGTCATGGCCGCGCTGGTCATTACGATGACCCTTATTCCGGCTGCACTTAAACTCGGCCGCGTTCCACGAACTACAACCCGAACAGCCGCAAGCAGAAAGACTGTGACAACTCGTGGATTGACCTGGCTGTCGCGTATGGTGATCAAGCACCGAAAGGCGATCTTGATCATTGGGGCCGTGGTGTTTCTCTTCGCTGTAATTGGAGGTACACGTCTTACCGTAGAGACGAACACTCTGCGGTTCTTCCGTCCGGATACTCCTATTCGCCAGGCAACCGAGGTCGTCGATAGCAGTTTCGGTGGATCGGAGAGCCTGTCGGTCATTGCAAACGGTGATATCAAATCGCCGGATGTGCTCAACGCCATGCTCGATTTTCAGGAATGGGCAAAGGAACTCCCGGAAGTGGGCTACACCGCCTCTATTGCCGATAACATTGCGCAGATCAACGAATCGCTACGCGACAATGACCCGGCACAACACGTGATCCCTCAGACAAGGAACGCAGTCGCACAAGAGATCCTGCTCTACGAGATGTCGAGCGACCCTTCCGACTTTGCACGCGTTGTCAACTACAACTACGAGCAGGCACGCATCGTGCTGCGAATGGAGTCGCTGTCCAGTGCGCAATTGGGACAGCTTGTTCAACAGGTGGATGATGAGGCCACGCGCATCGCTGCCGGGCAATTCGACGCGGAGATCACAGGCTCCTCTTACCTGTTTAAGGTGCTAACCGATCTCTTGGTGCACGGGCAGATCATCAGTCTGCTTGTCTCCCTGTTCGGGGTGGCGTTGGTCGTGGGGCTGATCTTTCGGTCCGTACGATTCGGCCTCTTAAGCATAATTCCCCTTGGGTTCACGATCATGCTGAACTTTGGAATCATGGGCTGGCTCAACATACCACTTGACACCGCAACCACGATGCTCGCCAGTATTGCCATCGGGATCGGCGTCGATTACACCGTTCATTTCCTGGCCAAGTACCGCCGCGAGCGCCGGGCGAAAAGCCTATCGAACAATGCCGTGAGTGAGACGATCCGGACAACCGGTCGTGCTATCGTCTACAACGTGGTAGCCGTAGCCGCAGGTTTCGCGGTCCTCCTCTTCTCCAGCTTTGGCCCGATTGCCACCTTGGGAGCCCTGGTCGCTCTCTCGATGGGAATCAGCGGATTAGCTGCGCTGACGCTCCTTCCAGCGGCACTGCTCGTGACGGAGCGCAAAGGGAAGAAAGCATGAGAACAACAGGTTGTCTCGAGGCTATGGCCACGGGGCGTGGACACGAAGTACAAGACAAAAAAAGGAGAAAAAAGCATGAGAAACAAAGCAAGATTCATCTGGACGGTTGTTCTGATCGGAGTGCTCGGACTGAGCACGTTGAGCCTGGCAGCAACGAGCGCGCTGACCGGACGGGAGATCATCGAGAAGGTTGATGCAGCAGTGGTCGCTGACGACGCAACCTCGTTGATGACCATGACGCTGACCAATGACAGGGGAGAGTCCCTAGTAAGAGGAATGTGGAGCTGGAAGCAGGGCACGGCGAAGACCGCCCTAGTGTTTGTGGAGCCGGAAGATGTGAAAGGGACTGCGTTCTTAAACGTCCAAGGGAATGATGATGCGAACGATGAAATGTGGCTGTACCTGCCGTCGCTCGAACTCACCAAGCACATCGACTCGGACAGCAAGTCGCAGAACTTCATGGGGTCGGACTTTACCTACGACGATATGGGAGACCGAAACATTGACGATTACGACTACACTCTACTCAGGGAAGAGATCTACGACGGTCAACACGTTCTCGTTGTGGAAGGAATAGCGATCAACCCACAGGAGGCAAGCTACAGCAAGCTTATCTCCTGGATCCGCGACGACATCTGGATGCCGGTTCAAGTTGAATACTACGACCTGCGAGGAGACCTGGAGAAGGTGCAAACAAACTCCCGTATCGAGGAGATCGACGGGTACTGGGCGGTGACCAAGATGGAGATGGAGAACATCCAGACGAACCACAGTACGATCATGGAGACGACCCATACAGAGTTGAACACGGGCATTCCTGCAGAGGTCTTTACGTCCAAGGAATTGCCTAACCTGTTGAGCCGGGTTACGCAATAGGGACTCGGTCAACACCCGGACGGGGGCGCCCCTCGCGCTCTCGTCCCCCCCTCAAAGAGAAAGGAGAGGATATGAAACCACGAGAAAGAGTCGTTGCGATAGCAGTAACCATCGGCTTTGTCTTTGCCCTTGTTAGTGGTGCTCTTGCGCAAGGTACGGATACTGAGCCGGTGAGGCTGTTGATCATCGATGAGACGCACAGTATCCAGAGTTCGCTGCAAGTCGCGCAATTCGCTCGTGCATTGAAGGAGACGAAGCTGTTTGAGATCGACGCCATGACGACCATTCCCGTAGATGTGAACCTGAGCGGTCAAGCGTACAATCTTGCCGTCATCGTCCCGGAGAAGCTGAACCAGCTGTGGATCGTGACCGCTGATTTACCCGATAAACTATCTATTCCAGTGCAAATTGCGTTTCAGATTGTGCAGGAGATTGCATCGCGCGTTTATGAAGGAGATCGGTCACTCGACGCGCGAGCCGTAGCCGATGTGACCGAGGACCTATTCCCGGCGATCTACGGTGGCTTTCTTGTGAAAAATGGGTGGTTGAGGCTGGTGACTATCCCCATGGATCCATCAGCGAACGAGGGAGAGTCTTAGAATGTACACGCTGGCTGACTTGGTGCGATTGAAGCGGCGCACCGCATCGGGAGAAGTGATTTCGGTAACCACACACGATACGGTGCGAGAGGCGGTGCGGCTCATGATCGAACACGACTTCTCCCAACTACCCATCGTAAACGCGGAGACTCGAACTGTGGAAGGTGTGATTAGCACTGAATCGATAGTGCGATCGCTCTATCATCTGAGCGCTCCGGAAGCGCAGGCGGGCACATTGTTCGACATTATGGGGCTCAACGTGGCTCAGTGCATCGACGAGACCCCTCTCCGTTCGCCGGATAGCGAGATGCTTGCCCTGGGCAAGGCTCTAGCCGGCTCTCCATACATCCTAGTGGGCGAGGAGGGGAAACTCTCCGGCATTTTGACCCACACGGATATCGTGCTGCTATTCCGTGAGCTTGGCGCCCATTTTCTGGCGATCGGAAAGATCGAGCAGAACTTACGTCTCTTGATTGCCAAGGTATTCGATACGCAGGAAGCGATTGAGGATGCGATCGACAGTGCGTTTAATTATCGCAAGGACCATAAACCGCGTTCGCTGTCCGAGATGACGATCGATGACTACCGCCAGCTCATCATGAATAAGCGTAACTGGCCTCATTTTAGCGAGCTCTTATTCGATCGCCAGGCAACACTAAACCGGCTTCTCAAGCTGCGTGACCTAAGGAACGACCTGTTCCACTTTCGCTTGCACACACTGAGATCCGAGCAGAAGGACTTCTTGCGCAGCACCCTGCGCTGGCTGGAGAAGTTGCTGTAGAGATCTCCTGAGGTGGATAATCGTTGAAAAAGAGGAGAAGGGATGTCTAATCTAGTTTTGCTAATCGCTGTCGTGTTCCTGCATAACCTGTTTACAGTCGTCTGGGTGGGCGGACTCATCACTCTTGGGGTCGTCATCCTACCGGTGACCAGCAAGGCTCTAGGGAGGGGGGCGAAAACCAAAGAACTGATCGACAAGATTCAGGATCGACTAAGTACATTGGCCTATATCAGCATGGTCGGGCTTCTGGGAACCGGTATGTTGCTGGCCAAGCGAGCACCACAGTTTGAGAGTCTGTTTTCGTTCGCCAATGGATACTCTACCGTACTGGCGATCAAGCATGTTTTGGTGATCCTCATGATCGTGGTCGCCCTGTTTCGCCGTATCTCCCTCAAGCAGAGGGGAGACCAACTGCAACCGAAACGCAGAAAATTCGGGCTGGGATTGCTCTACGTCAACATAGGCATGGGCATTTTGGTGCTTCTACTCAGCGGGATGAGCCTTGTCTTATCTTCTCTGGTCAAGTAAGTCTGTTTGTCAGCCAGTCTTGACAGGCTGGGCTACGTTCATTAACATCTCGATACCAATTGGGAGATCGTTTAATGGTAGGACGACAGGCCCTGGCCCTGTTAGTGGGGGTTCGAATCCTCCTCTCCCAAATTGAACCCTGGGGAGTTGATGCTCCTCAGGGTTCAGTTTTGTGGCGAGGGGGTGAGAACCCCAAAGCGTAGGAAGGAGTTCGCGGCAGCAAACTCCCAAGCCACTGGAGAACGAGCAAGTCGCTCCAGAGGCCATCCTCCTCTCCCAAATTGAACCCTGGGGAGTTGATGCTCCTCAGGGTTCAATTTTGTGGCGAGGGGGTGAGAACACCCAAACCGAGGACGGAGTTCGCGGCAGCAAACTCCCAAGCCACTGGAGAACGAGCGAGTCGCTCCAGAGGCCATCCTCACTCTCCCAACCAGCAATTCACGTACCGCAAGATCATTTCCAGTCCATCGCTCGATTTTGGACACTCCCCCGCAGATTCATAGACGCCCTTCCCTGGCTTGATTTCACAAGTTGCTCTCTCCAAATGATCGATGATCTCACGATCAAGGGTATCTATCCCACAGTTGGTGAGAGGGGGCAAGATCCCTATAATCGTCTGCAGGAGGTGATGCAACCGAGCGATACAAGAGTAGGGTGACGAAAGTAGGCGACATTCATATCCAAAGGAGGGAAACTATGGTACGTCGATTATCAGCGGTAGTCGTGTCAATCTGTTTGTTGTTTAGCGTTGCTGGGGTTGCGTTAAATCTCAGCTATCTGGGAAGCTTCGATCCACCACACGACGATTGGACGTTCAATGGTATTATCGTTGGCGGTATCTCCGGCCTAACACTCGCTAACGATGGTAGCTTCTACGCCGTCTGCGATGACAAGGGATCAAACGTCAATCCGCCAGGGGTTCTGTATAAGCTGAATATCGATCTCGATACGAGCGGACTTCACAGCGTAGACGTCGTTAGCGTAGTGCAACTCAAGACGCCATATGGGAATCCGTATGCGGCAGGTAGCATTGATCCTGAGGACGTTCTCTGGGCACCGACCGGCTTCATCGTCTGTTCGGAGAGGGACCAGGATAACAACCCGTGGATACGGCAGTTT
>JAYEFP010000097.1:0-3768 GCA_034715975.1 Candidatus Bipolaricaulota bacterium
CCGCGTTCGATAGAGGATGTACCAAAGCAGCGGAACTAAGAGGATGGTCAGATAGACGAGCAGGTTTTGCCCTTCGAACAAGATCGGCCCCAGAAACGGAATCTTTGAAAGGCCGGGAACGGTGATCGCAGGGATCGGATTAGAAAGGGGTTTCCCCTCCCAGCCGCGTCCCAACACACCGGATAAACCCAGACCGAGCATGGTAAGGGAGAGGCCGGAGACGACCTGATTCGCCTTCAATGTCACGCTGGCAAAGGCGTGAATCAGAGAGAAGGCTCCGCCGATGATCCCACCGACCAGGATTCCCAGCCAAGGATTTCCGGTGATATAGGCGGTGGTGAAGGCGGAATACGCCCCCATGATCATCATCCCCTCAACACCAAGATTGAGAACCCCAGAGCGCTCCGCGTAGATCTCACCAAGTGTTCCTAGGAGAAGCGGAGTTCCGTAAGCCAGGGTGCGACTGAGCGTTGTGATAATCCACGTTTCCCAACCCATTACTGCCTCCTAAACGAGAAGGATACTTTGTATCGAATGAAAACTTCGCTCCCGATCAGGAAGAACAAGATCAATCCATTGAACACGTTGATCAACTGAAACGGGAGCTCCAACGACACCTTGATGACGGCTCCACCGGATATGATGATCGCAAACAAGAAGGAGGTGATGATGACGGCAAGCGGGTTGCGTCGTGCCAACCAAGCGACGATGATCGCGGTATACCCGTAACCCATCGAGATGTTGAGCGGACCCAGTAGTTTATGGTGAATGCCGGCCACCTCTCCCACCCCGGCCAGTCCCGCAAAGCCACCGGCGATGAGCATGACGAGCAGGGTCGTTTTGAATTGGCTGATGCCGGCGAACCTCGCCGCATCCGGGTTTTCCCCAACAACCCGAATCTCAAAACCACTCCGTGTGCGGGTGACCAATATGTACATCACTAACGTGAGAAGAAGCCCCAAGACAAGTGTCGGCCAGTGGATGCGTGTGCCGTACAGTGTGGGGAGCCATGCGGCGCGCGGAAACTGGTCGGTATAGGCGAACCCACGTGCCGTCGGCCCCTTCCATGGCCCATGAATCAACCACTCCATTAAATAGATAGCTATATAATTCATCATCAGGGTCGTAATGACGTCGTTTATCCCCAGTTTCACCTTCAGTACGGCCGGGATAAGGCCCCACGCGGCCCCGCCCGCGAATCCGGCGATGAACATCACTGGCAGGAGCAACGGGTCCGGCAGACCGGAGAAGAGGGCGACCCCAGCCGCGGCGATTGCCCCCATGAGGAGCTGTCCCTCGGCTCCGATGTTCCAGAAGAGAGCCCGGAAGGCGATTGTTAGTCCCACCCCGATGAGCAACAGCGGGATGGCTCGGCGCACCGTCTCGGTCAGCCCGAGTCGGCTTCCCAATGCCCCTTTCAGAATCAGGCTATAGGCATGAATCGGCGAGACTCCGAACACGGCAAAGAAGATTGCAGCGACAAGCAGCGCCGCAAGGATTGCGGACACAGAGATGATGAACACTGTGCGACCAGAAACAGTTGGACGGCGTTCTATCTTTAGCCAGTTGGGAGCTCTCACGTTCCCTCCTCGTTTGTACCGGCCATCATCAGCCCGATCTTCTCGATCTGGGCCCCTTTTGCATCGACAACCCCCATCACTTGCCCCTGGAAGAGAACGAGAATTCGATCCGACATGGTCATGATCTCCTCAAGATCCTCCGAAATAAGCAGGATTGCCGCGCCCCGATCGCGCTGCGCCAGGAGTATCTGGCGTACCTGTTCCGTGGCACCGACGTCCAGTCCGTATGTCGGATGGGCAGCGATGATCAACCGTGGATCTCCTGACAGTTCGCGAGCGAGGACAACACGCTGGATGTTCCCGCCGGAGAGGACCTTCACCGCTGTATCGATGCTCGGTGCCATGATCTGGTACTCGCTCATCGCACCACGCGCATTCTCCTCTGCCGCCCTGTTGTTAAGGAACATCCCGTGTGAGAACGGACGCTTGCGGTAAGTCTTGAGGATCAGGTTCTCGCGAATGGTCATGTTTGGGACTGTGCCCATCGTCTTACGTTCAGTGGGAACGTGAGCAACCCCGGCATCAGCGATCTCTCGCGCCGAGCGATTTGTCACATCTTTTTTCCCTAAGGAAACATGACCGTGTGTAGCATGTCGCAGACCAGTAAGCACTTCGGCCAGCTCCCGCTGACCGTTTCCCGACACTCCGGCTACACCTAGAATCTCGCCCTCATACAGATCAAACGACGTTCCGCGCAGTGCTGGAAGGCCGCGATCGTTCAGCGCATGTACGTTATCGACCACGAGGATTCTCTCACCCCGATTCACCTCATTCTTCTCCAAGCGAAAGACGACCTCGCGACCGACCATCAGCTCTGCCAGTTGGGCCTTGTTCGTCTCCGTGGTGTTTACCGTAGCGATTGTCTTCCCCTTACGCAGAACGGTTACTCGATCGCTTATCTCCATCACCTCATCTAGCTTGTGAGTGATGAAGATGATCGTTAGGCCATCATCGACGAGCGTTCTCAGGGTGGAGAAAAGCTGTTCCACTTCCTGCGGGGTGAGGACACTCGTTGGCTCATCCATGATGAGGATACTGGCCTCGCGATACAGTGCCTTCAGGATCTCCACTCGCTGCCGCTGACCGACCGTCAACTGCCACACCTTCGCTTGGGGATCGACGACAAGTCCGTATTTATTAGCAATCTCGGAGATTTTCTTGCACGTTCGTCTATAATTGAGAAACGGCCCCGTTCCCTCATCCAATCCCAGCACCATGTTCTCGGCCACGCTCAACGTGGGAACAAGGCGAAAATGCTGGTGGACCATACCAATGTGGTAAGAAAGCGCGGCACGCGGAGATAAGATATGAACAAGATTGCCATCGAGGACAATCTCTCCCTCATCCGGCTGATATAGGCCGTATAGGATACGCATCAGCGTTGTCTTGCCAGCCCCGTTCTCTCCGAGAAGGCAATGGATTTCGCCCCTGCGGACGCTCAGGTTGACGCCGTCACTCGCTACAACACCGGGAAAGCGTTTGACGATTCCTCGAAGCTCGATAACATTGCTAACAGTAGCGCTCAGGATTACCCCTTTCTACATAGCCGTTCACGATGCCTTTATGAAGGATGATAGTGACTTGCGTGGACTCTGTCAAGCAGCTTGTCCAATCACGTCAACGATGATTCTCAGTCGTCTGCCAAGGAAGATCAAGAATCGATGCACGTATTGGCGGATGTCGTCTCGCCGTGTGCATTGTTGGACGCCTTGCGGCAACCGGAAAACATGAGAAGGATGATGTTCGCTCCGGCAAGTGAGACTCCCGACCACAGGAGAGCTGCATTACCCATTCCTATCCCGCGGCCAATGAGGGCGAGGCCGATTATCATTGCGACAATAGATGCCCGATAGAGATGTGAACGCATTGTCTCACCGTCCTTCTAGGAAGCTTGTTGAATCCTTCAGATAGACATGCTACAGAGATTGCTGCAAGCGTGCGCGGGCAGCCGTCCCAAGTGATGGTGATGTGATGCTCATTCTTGGAGACGCGAAGAACGGATCGCGAACTTGGAATGCGGAGCACGGAAGTCGGAACGGGCGAATCAGAGTGCAGAACGCGGAACTCGGAACGTGGCGTGAGGAAAAGCTTGTCTCACGCAAAGGCCTGTCTGCTGTAATGTCTTGACAGACAGGACGCAAAGGCCTGTCTGTTCTCGGAATTTGACAGACAGGACGCCAAGGGAAGC